>JBHAEN010000056.1:0-10460 GCA_041855645.1 Bacteroides sp.
ATCGTTCCCGTTCTCCTCTCAAGATTGCCCATGTCGTGCGCCGACCGGCTCAGGGCAATGAAGTTTCCGTAGAGGTTGCACAGAATGAAGACGGAGGCTATCATCGCGGACAGCGTTTGGTGTGTTTGGAAAAAGGAGTCTCTCGCCGTTTTCCATCGCTTTGTGTATTCTTTTATTTTCATGTTATCGGGTTGTCACGGCTACATCGGCTCTGGCTTTGGCTTCTGCTCCGAGAGTTTTTTGGTAATCATTGAGTTTACCTTCCAGTAGTTTATTGCCGATACCGCGGTATAAATCCGTAAATAATTCTGTCAAACTGATATGTTTTAGAGGATTGAACTGGCCTTTAAGTTCTTTGATCATGCCTTTACCCACATTGTAGTCTTTTTGGGTTATCTGGTTATATTCTTCATTCATGTAATAGGCTCCGTTACTTTGCGTAAGTTTGTCTGTTTCGGACAGATTTTTTATAACATTTCTTTTTCCCTCTATCCGGAATTTATAGTCGTTTTTATCCAAAACTTCGTCCATCGCATGTTCCTGTATGTAACCTTTGTCGCTGCTGAGATAGCCTTTTCGTTCATAGGTTATCCCCTTAAGATTGGTTATTGAGCCTTTGCGGTTTTGAGCATTCTCCATGCCTTCTGTAAACTCTACGGCTGTATATAAGCCTTGCTGATTGCCTCTCTCTGTTTCCTTTGTTATAGGCTGATTATTCAATGTTGCATCAGTTTGTCCTTCGATACGACCTCCGACATAATCATCAACCCCAAAAGTATCATAAATTTCGTCTTTCACAAAAGCCATTACTTCTCCTACGCCAAACCCAACTCCCCCCACAACAAGAGCTTCTCCTGTAAAAGCCGCTGCCGCCAGCCCATTTACGCTTAATGCCGCAGAAAATCCGCTTGCAAATCCTGCTATCCCCGTTACGGCACCTTTTATGACAAAGGGAGCAACAAAAAGCACCCCCGCTATATTCGCTATTTCCATGTCCGATTTCCGGGAAACCAATGCCGCAAAAGCCTCGGCTGCCTCCTTGGAGTACATGATTTTCACCATTCCGCCGCCCGAACAGGAGGCGATCGACTTGTCCAACAGGGCATAATGCCCTCCGATTTTTACCAAGGGCTGGTACTCGGTCCATTTGCCCATGCTCATTGCGCACAGGCAGGGCAGCATCCGGCCGAGGGCTCCGCCACCGATGGCGCCGGCCGCTCCCGCCACACCGATGGCAAGCAGCACGCCCAGACCCAGCCCTCCGGTTGCCGCAATGAGAACGGCGGCAGCCACAATCGCCGCCAGAATGCCGGCAAATGCGGCAAGCCGTGTGGCCATGTTCTTGCATCCGAAGTCGGTTTTCACTTTGTCTTCAACGGTTGCCATCAGTTGGCCGCCGGTCATCTTTACGCTTGTTTGGCTGGTAACGGATAATTGCTGCGTGCTCATGCCGCTGGTACACACCAGCCACGCTCCGTTGGGCACGTATAAATTGCTCATGGTGTAGTATGTGGGTTATTGAAGTTTACGGTTATTTCGTTCGAGAAAGACGCCGAGTCGTTCAGCTTCTCCATCAGCCGGCAATCGATGGCGATCATGGTCATTGTGTCGTAAGAGAAGCGGTACCGGCAATCTATCGTGAAGGAGTACTCCAGCGGGCTGCCGCGGAGGAAATCTTTCAGCATGGCGTTGTAGGTGCTCAGGACTTTTCCCGGGGTATCTTCCTGCGCGGTGTACCGTCGTTTCAGGATGAAACAGTCGTTCTCGGACTCGATCCGGCTTTCCTCTTCCATGCGGAACCCCACTTTTTGTGTCGTGAAGAAATTCGACGCCAGCTTCAGGTCCGTGTCCATGCTCGTGCGTTTGCCCGGCTCCTTGTCGCCGAAAATGTCGGGACAGAGAAGGCGATACAGCAACGTTTCTTTGACGAGTCTCAGCGAATCCTTGAAATCGTCGTCTCCGCTTTTTTCCATTTGCCGGCCGGTTTCGTCCGAAAACAGTTCGTTTACCTCCGGCTTCGTTTTCAGGCTTTGCCATCGGGCGTTGATTTCGTCTTGATTGGCGATGCCCCGTACCTTTCCCGTTTCGTCCAGCTTCAGCACCAGCCGGTTCAGGGGGATGGAAATGAAATCGATGCGGTCCGACAGGGCCTGATACATGGGCGTTATTCGGCGGTCGACGACTTGTTTCTTGTCGATGGTGCACACGGTCTCTGCTTCGCCGATGTCTTTCCGCATCGCGAAAAGATAAGCGGTCTTTGCGTAGAACAGTTCGGCACCGTTCATTTTCATCGCGGACGAATGGCTCACGGCAATGCTCTCGCCGCTTATGACGGTGTTGTCGTGCCTTAGCGTCAACGATTGAGGAACATACTTTTTCCGCAACGCCGATAAATCGACCGGGATGAGCAGTTCTTCCACGTGTTTCGGCAGGTAATGGTCCGTGGGAATTGCGTTGGTGAAATGGGCGTTCCGGTTGTGAAACCGGCGCAGCTCTTCGGCATCCACACGCAGGCGTTTGGCTATTGATTCGAGGGTGTCTCCGTTTTTGATTTTGCAGGGTTGATGTTCCATGGTGTTGTCGGTATTTTCCGGGCGGAAGCCTGTTCGGTGAATAAAGTTCGGAAAAAAAACGTTATCCCGGTCGATATTTTTTGTTAAAAAATGCAGAGGCGTCGCATTGATCATCCTGTGTTTTGTTTTGAAAACTTTTTATTCTGAATTTCTCCGATGTTTACAGTTGTTTTGAAAACTCATTTTTACTTTTGTGGCAAAATCGACTATTGAACGTTTTATAAATTAAAATTAGAAGGAGAAAAACACATGAAAGACCGGAGATTGTACACCGAACTTAATTCCTTAACCCCGAACACTTATCGTGCGGAACGCGAATGTTTATCGTCTGAAACGCACATGCTTGAGGCGTCGGTTCACCTGTGCGGATGTTGCAAGCGCAAGTTGCCGCTGTCGGACTTTTACGTGCTGGCCCGTACCCGTCGGCCCGACAGCTACTGCAAGGCTTGCCGCCGACAGGCCAGCAACCGGAGCTATCGCGACGGGGTGAGGCGCGACACGCGGCGTGTCCGCCGCACGGTGATTACCGAAGTGACCGACCGCGAAGAACGTCTGCGCCTCATCAGGCAGGCCTTGGCCGAAGTGCAGCGCCGCATGGCCGAACGGAAAAGAAGAATCAGCGAGCAGGAATACAACGCCTGCTGACCCCAACCCCCGCCCGAAGGCCGCGGACGCCGGGGAAGAAAACGCCCCGGCTCCGACTGCCGCCCCCCCCGATGACCCCCTAATTTCATAACCTCCGAAACCGTAAAATCCCGACATGGCAAGAATCAAAAAACGGGGACTCGATTATTTCCCCATGAGCACCGATTTCATTCACGACCGCTCCGTGCGGCGCATCATGAAGAGCGAAGGCGACGCCGCACTGGCCATTCTCCTCGAAACCCTCTCGTACATCTACTCGGGCGAAGGCTACTTCGTGCGTGCCGACGCTCTGTTTTACGCCGACTTGGCCAGCGAAATGTATTCCACCTCGGTCGAAGAGGTGGAGCGCATACTCCGTCTGGCCGTGAGCTACGAGCTTTTCGACGCAGGCATGTTTGAAACCCGAGGCATACTCACCTCGGCCGAAATTCAGCGGCAATACCTCTTCGTCACCAAGCGGCGTTCCGTCACGGGCATTGCCGAGGAACATCTGCTCATCGCTCCCGAAGAACTGCCCGCCCCGCAAGCGCGGAAAAAGAAGCCGGCTCCCGAAGAAGAAACCCCGGCGGGCGAAGGGGGCCGACCCGAAAATGCAACTCAAACGCCCGAAAATGTCACCCAAACGCGGGAAAATGTTACTCAAAAGGCCGAAAATGTTACATCCGGTACACAAAGCATAGCACAGCATAGCAAAGCACAGCATAGCACAGAAAACCTCCCCCCTGTGATCCCTCCTCCCCGTCCGGAAGGAGGGAAAGGAGAAGGACGGAGGCTGAGGGAAAACTCTTCGTGGCCGCGCCTCCCGGCGGAACCGCCCGCCGACGGGGTGAAGCGCAACTTCAAGGGGCTGATGGACAACCTGAAACGCTACGGCATACCGCCCGACGAACAGCATGCACTGATTCGCGAGAGCAATTACGGCGAAATCGGGCATCCTCTCTGGAAGGCCTTGTACACGCTCCATCATGCGGGCGGGAAAATCAAACTTCCCGGCAGATTTCTGCTCAGCCGCATCAGGGAAGGCTGATGAACTTTCCCCATCGGAGTGCAAAGAAAAACTGCGATTGTTTTCCGGGAGAAAACCATGTCGACGCCCGACGCCGTACCATGCCCATGGGGCCTTGCTTGTCGGCGTTTTGTAAAATTCTTTCGGTGTTCTCCGTGAGGTCGGATTCGGAACCGGAGGGGATTCCGACCCTCTCCAAACCCGCATGGGAAGGGGCTTTCCGAAATGCGTGCACTTGACGTCCGAAATGCACGCACCTGACGTCTGAAATGCACGTGTTTCAGCCGTCAAGTGCACGTGTTTGTCGCGTGAATTGCGCGCATTTCGGAAAACCGGGGAAGTCGTGTAAAAAAAAGAGAGCGTCGGGGCGCGGAAGGGAGCAGGCGGAAAAATGGCTCGGTCGGGGGATTGTTTTTCTTCCCCGGAAAATCGGGAGGATTCAAAAGAAAACGAACGGAAAGCCCGGACGAGAACCGGAATCCCAAACAGCCGAAGACGAGTCTTGCACGTGCCCGTCGACCCTGCGCGCGGTGAACGGCGGGGGAGGAGAGGATAATTTTTTCTGTGAAATAGTTGCACAGGTTGTTTAATCTACCTTAATTTGCGTTTCGTTAATCGAACGAATCTATAATTTATGTATAACCTAAACCATCCCTGATCATGTGAATTTTGAACATTTCGCCCCAACCTTATCCATGTGGCATGCCACGTATTTTATCGACTAAGAGAGAAATCATTATTCTTTAACCATCCTTATCCAACCAACTTTCATGAGACACAGATTCTTGATGTTCTCGCTCTGCCTCTTTTGCGGAGTGGTGACGGCCGTTGGCCAAACGTTCACCGCAAAGGGCAAGGTAGTGGACGAGAGCAACGAAGGCGCGCCCAGTGTGACCATCCGCGCCAAGAGCAATCCCGCCAAAGGAGTCGTTTCCGGCCTCGACGGAACGTTCTCCATTCAGGTGAAAAAAGGCGAAACGCTGATATTCAGCTATGTGGGCTACAAAACCCTGGAACTCCCCGCCACCGCCGACATGCAAGTGAAACTGATTCCCGACAGCGAAGTGCTGGACGACGTGGTCATCATCGGCTACATGCCCCGCAAGGTGACCAACACCTCGGCCTCGGTGGTGAAAGTGGGAGCCAAGCAACTCGAAAGCAAGCCCGTGGCCAATCCTCTGGACGCCGTGCAGGGCAAGGTGACGGGGCTGCAAGTTTATACGCAATCGGGCGAACCTTCGGCCGAAATCTCCATGGCGCTCCACGGGCAAGGCTCGCTGGGAGCGGGCACGGGGCTGCTGGTCATCATGGACGGAATGCCCGTGAGCATGGGCGTCGTGCGCGCCATGAACCCCAACGACATCGAAAGCGTGCAGTTCCTCAAAGACGCCGCGGCCACCTCCATCTACGGGGCGCGTGCCGCCAACGGCGTGATGTACATCACCACCAAGCAGGGCGTGGCCGAACAACGCGCCAAGATTACCGTGCGCGCGCAGTATGGCGTGTCGTCACTGGCCAACACCGATTATTTCGACATGCTCATGACCGGCCCCGAGCTGTTGCGCTATTACGAAGAAACCGGCCTGTACACGCCGGCCGCCTTGGCCTACCTGAAGGAGAACGTGTTCAAGGGAACCGACTTCAGGTGGTACAAATACGTCTATCAGCCCGCATCCATGCACACGGTCGACGCTTCCGTGTCGGGCGGGACGGGCAAGACCAACTACTACCTCTCGGGCGGCGCACTGAGCCAAGACGGCTTGCGCATGGGGTCGAACTATAAGAAAGCCTTCGGACGCATCAACCTGAACACGGCGTTCAACGACTACGCGCGTGCCGGGCTCAACGCTTCCGTGTCCTACGACCGGACGCAGGTTTCGCCCTTCGGATCGACCGACGCCACGGGCGGAGGCATGGCCGCGCTCAACGCCCCCTTCATCTCGCCCTACGATCCCGAAACGGGCGAAGAACTGGAGTACATACCCCTGCTCGATGCCGCCACGCCCAAGCACGTCATCGCCCACAACCCCGCGCATTCGTCGGCACTCATCCTCGCCGCCAACGGCAACCTCACCCTCACCCCGCTGCGCAACCTCACCATCCGCTCCCTGGCCGGCATCGAAACCAGCTACGGAACCGGGGCCAACCGCATGCTGCCCGGATTCCGAAAGGCCAATGGCGTGGGCACGTCGGAACGCAGCTATGCCCACGTGTTCAACTTCTCGACCACCAACACCGCCTCGTACCTCATGCACTTCGGCAACCACAACGTGACGGCCCTCCTCGGTCAGGAGTACATCAACTACAAAGACGACCGCTTCGGCGCCGGCGGCTCGGGACTGCTCGACGACCGCCTCTTCAGGCTCAACAACGTCACCCGCAACCAGTGGGTGAACGAGAGCAACCAAAGCTACGCCTTCCTCTCGTTCTTCACCCAGCTGGCCTACGACTACCGCGAACGCTACTTCGTCGACCTCGTGCTGCGCAACGACGCCTCCTCGCGCTTCGGCAGCAACCACCGCAACGGACTCTTCTGGTCGTTGGGCCTGCTGTGGAAAGCCAAGAAGGAAGACGCGCTCAAAGACCTCGGCTGGCTCAACACGCTCGACGTCAAAGCCAGCTACGGCACGCAGGGCAACTCGTCCATCCCCCCTTACTCCGTCAACTCCTACGCCGGAAAAATCGGTCAGAAGAACGGCGGGCTGAGCATAGGCTTCATCAGCCTGGGCAACCCCGATCTGAGCTGGGAACGCCAGAGCAAATTCACCATAGGAGCCCGCGCACGCGTGTTCGACGCCCTTGAGGTGAATCTGGAATACTACAACCGCGTGACCTCCGACATGCTTTTTGAAACCCCGATATCCATAACCACCGGACTGCCCATGGGAGGAGGAAACAACTTCGTGACCCGGCTCGAAAACGTGGGACGATACCTCAATCACGGCATCGACCTGCAAATCAAAGCCGACCTCCTGCAACGCCCCGACCACGGGATTTCGGCCTACGCGAACTTCAGCTGCAACCGCGACAAGGTGCTCGAACTCTTCGACGGACGAACCGAGTGGTTCGAACCCGGTTCGCAGTTGGGCTACGTCGTGGGACGCCCCGTAACCTTCGTGCTTCCGCTCTACAAAGGCATAAACCCCCAAAACGGACACCCCGAATGGTATCTGCCCGGCGACAAACCGAGCGACACGGTGCGCGACGACGCCCGGGTGGTCGACGAATGGAGCAGCAAGCTCGAACAGAACACCGGCATCCCCGCCTACACGCCCATGACCGGCGGATGGGGAATCGAAGCCCACTGGAAAGGATTCTACATGCAGGCCGACTTCTCGTTTGCCATCAACAAACACATGCTCTCCATGGACAAACAGTATTACGAAAACGACTACCACGTGCGCAACAAAGACGGCAACTTCAACGGCTCGCGCCTGCTGTTCGACTACTGGAAGAAACCCGGCGACCAAACCGAGTTCCCCTCGCTGGCCTATGTGCGCGACAACCGCCAGAGCCATTACATCGACTCCAAGATGCTCGAAAATGCCACCTTCATGCGCATGAAGAACTTCACCATAGGCTATCAGGTTCCGCGCAAACGCCTCGGAAAGCAGAAAGTGCTCACGTCGGCCAAAATATTCTTTGCCGGACGAAACCTGCTCACCTTCACCCGTTTCCGAGGCATCGACCCCGAAATCAACCAAAGTGTGTCGATCGGAGCGAATCCCAACACCAAGCAGTTCAGCCTCGGCGTCGAACTCGGATTCTGAACCCTCCGCGAGATTCTCATCGTTGTATAAAACCATTAAGACCCTATCACCATTATGATGTTTAGACATATCACTCGAATCATGGGAAGCATGCTGGGAGCGGCCCTGCTGCTGCACGCCTGCGACCTCGACAGGGACCCCGACGATTACATCCGGTATGACCGGTCGTACCTGAACATGAACGACGCCGCCCGGTGGGACAACGGCATCTACTCGACCCTGCGCGGCAAATTCGGCGGAGGCTACGTGCTCCCCCAGGAAATACAGGCCGACATGCTCAACGCACACGCCGCCTACAACGGATACATGGGAGCCTTCCACCGCTGGGACGTGAAGTCGGAAGACAATGCGCTGCAAAGCATCTTCCATTCCTACTATGCCGCATTGACCGACGTCAACATCGTCATCGACAAAGCCCCGAAACTCCCCGCCGCCCCGGACGAACGCGCCAAACTCGACGTCTATCTGGGCAATGCCTATTTCGCGCGCGCCTTCTACCACTTCAACCTCGCCCTGCGCTGGGGCATGCCCTACAAAGAGGCAAGCAAGAACGAAGACTTGGGCGTGCCGCTGCAAACGCAGCCTCTGGAACTCGAAAAACCCTCGCGTGCCACCAATGCGCAGACCTATGCGCTGGTTCTTGCAGACCTCGAAAAGGCCGAAAACCTGCTCGCCGGCGTGGAAACGCGCGAAGGCAATGCCGAAATCAGCTCCGACGCCGTCAGAGCCCTCCGCGCCCGCGTCTACCTCTACATGAACCTCATGGACAAAGCCCTCGAAGAGGCGGAAAAACTCATCGAAACCGGACGCTATCCGCTCATCCCGGCCTTGGCCGGCGGCGAGAAAGACCCCGCGGGCGAACAAAACCCCTTCGTCCGGATGTGGCATTACGACAACGGCAAGGAACAAATCTGGCAACCCTACGTGGACAATCCCTTTGAGAAACCCACGGTCACCAACCTCTACGGAGCCGACATCAGCACGTGGACTTACTGGAAAAGCAAGGGAGTGACCGACAGGGACTTCAACAAACCGGCCTACCTGCCTTCGGGAACCATGGTCTACAACTATTTCACCGACGACGCCGACCGTCGCGTACCCGCCTATTTCGAACTTGTTTACACCACCGCGGGTTCCGACAAGGAAAACATGACGCAGCTCTACGTCATTTCCAAATTCAAGGGAAATCCCAAATACCGCGATCTCGCCCACGACCGCTGGGGAGGCTACGTGCCCAACGGCGTGACCGCCCCCAAGCCCTTCCGCATGGCCGAACAATACCTCATCGCAGCCGAAGCGGCCTTTGAAAGCAACCGTGCCGAAAAAGCCCTGAAGCACCTCAACAGCCTGCGCGCCTCGCGCGGACTCAACGCCTCGGCCGCCACGGGCGAAGAGCTGAGAAAACTCATCCGCGAAGAGCGTACGCGCGAATTGGCCTACGAAGGCTTCCGCCTGTGGGATCTCCGCCGCTGGGGCATGGGCGTCGCGACGAGGATGCGTCAGGGAAGCGTCGCCCAACACAGCTTCTCCGACGACTTCTTTGCCAAGGGAGTGGAACTCAAGGAACCCATTCCCGCCCATCATCCCAAGTTCGTATGGGGCTTCCCCCTGACCGAAGTGAAATACATCAATCCCAAAGTCAAACAAAACGAGGGATGGTAAAGCACCTCGTGCCGCATTTATTTTCATGAATACATTTAGCTTATGAAGACAAGAAACCTGTTTATAGCGTTGTTCGGCCTCTCGACCCTGTTCGTGAGTTGCCAGAAAGACTTCCTGACCGATACGCCTGCCGACTTCGTGGTCAGCAGCACCGAAACGCTGAACTTCGTGCAAGGCGGCGAAACGCAAAACATCGTCATCACCTCGGCCGGAACGAGCGACTGGGAAATCGAACCGGGCTTGCACGAACCGTGGGTCACTGCCCTGAAAGACGGCAATAAAATTCAAGTCACCGTTGCGCCCCACGACGGAGCGGAAGAACGGAGCAGCCGCCTCACCATCCGCACGTCGGGAGGAAAGAAAACGTTCATCATCAATCAGTTCGGGACGGAACCGGTGTTGAGGTTGGAAGATTCTCCCGCGGAACTCTTCTTTAAGAAAGATGCGGAAACCCGTGTACTCAAAGTCGTTACGAATTCCGATCAATGGACTGTTGAATTATTGGGTGAAGCCCCTTGGCTGCAATGGGAGAAAAGCACCGCCCCCCACACGCTGACTCTTAATATCAAAGATTTCCTGCGCGATGAACCGAACGCCACCTCCAGCCGCAAAGTCGCTTTGTTCCTGTCCAACGGAACAAAGCATTTGAAAATCGACATCTTGCAACGCGGATGGGCGCAGTTCGGAGAACCTTTGTTCCTTGCCGACAGAACACCCGCTGCCCTTATCGCAGCCGAAGAAGGTAAAGGCCATACCCGGTTTGCTGAATACGAAAGCCAGCTCTATCTCGACCCCAATCAGGTG
>JBHAEN010000057.1:0-2953 GCA_041855645.1 Bacteroides sp.
CTATATTTCGACTAAAAAACAGTATTTGAAGACCTTTTGTCGAAGCAAAGGCTGCGAATCCTTACGGGATTTTGCAGCCTTTTTTGTCAATAAAAACGCCGATTTCCGATTAAAACGACATGATTGCGTTTTTTAAACCGCGAAAAATCGTTTTTGCAAAAACGGCTTCGTTTTTTGTTAAAAGCCTCGGTTTCGGCTGTTCAAAAAATGACCGTTTCTTTTACTTTCCAATAAGTCCGGAAGATTCAGTCCGGCCGAAAAACGGTAAATTATTCCGACATGCGAATGAGGAGAAATATCCGAACAAACCGAAAGAACATCCTGCCCGCCATGAAGCGGAGGAAAGGGAGAAGGGGGAAATAGCCGCATCGTGCCCGATTTCGGAGTCCGAAACGTCAAATAATTGCAATCCGATAATACGCGAATATGAAAAAAAAACTATATTTGCAGCCTTGTAATGAGGAGTTTTCCCTCAAAAGCACGAAAAAAGCGAAAAATCAAATTAAAAGTAACATAAATAAAACAAAGAAAAATGCAAAACAAAGGAATTGTAAAGGTATTTGCCGTACTGCTCACGCTGGTATGCCTCTTCTACCTCTCTTTCTCCTTCGTCACCCGCCATTACACCAATAAGGCGAAAACGCTGGCGAAAGGCGATCCGAAAGTAGAGCAAGCCTACCTCGACTCGCTTTCGAACGAGAAAGTATGGCTCGGATACTGGACGCTGAAAGATTGTCGCGAAATGGAAATCAACCTCGGGCTCGACCTGAAGGGAGGTATGAACGTCATCCTCGAAGTTTCCGTGCCGGACGTCATCAAGGCACTGGCCGACAACAAGAGCGACGAGGCATTCAACAAAGCCCTCGGAACGGCTGCCAAACAGGCCGTGAACAGTCAGGAAGACGTCATCACACTTTTCGTCAGAGAGTATAAAAAAACGGCACCCGAGGGCAAACTCGCCGAACTGTTCGCCACCCAGCAGCTCAAGGACAAGGTTAACCAGAAGACTTCGGATGCCGACGTTGAAAGAGTGTTGCGCGAAGAGGTGAAAGCCGCCGTAAAGAACTCGTATAACGTGCTTCGCACGCGTATCGACCGCTTCGGTGTGGTTCAGCCCAACATCCAGAGCCTTGAAGACAAAATGGGACGCATCATGATCGAACTGCCCGGCATCAAGGAACCCGAACGCGTACGCAAACTCTTGCAAGGATCGGCCAACCTCGAATTCTGGGAAACCTATCACGCCCGCGAAATCGTGCCCTACCTGCAATCGGCCGATGCCAAACTGCGCACGCTGCTGGCCGACGAAGCCGGAAACATCGAAGCCGAAGCCGACACGACTGCCGCCGCAGCCGTCGCAGAGGCCGAAGCTCCGAAAACCGTCAGCATTGCCGACAGCCTTGCCGCCAAACTGAAAGGCGAAGAGGCGAAAGCGGCCGACAACAGCGCGAGCTTCGAAGAAATCAAAAAACAATATCCGTTGTTGGCCATTCTCCAGCTTAACACGAGCGGACAAGGCCCCATCGTGGGCTATGCCAATTCCAGAGACACGGCCGAGGTGAACCTCCGTCTGAACAACCCCGACATACGCGCCGAACTGCCCAAAGACCTTCGTCTGAAATGGGGCGTTTCTCCGGCCGAATTCGACAAGACGGGGCAGACGTTCGAACTTTACGCCATCAAATCGACCGAACGCAACGACAAGGCTCCGCTCGAAGGCGACGTGATAACGGATGCCTATGATGAGTTCGACCAGTATAACCGCCCCGCGGTAGGCATGACGATGAACAGCGACGGCGCCCGCCGTTGGGCACAACTCACCAAACAGAACGTGGGTCGCTCCATCGCCATCGTGCTGGACGATTACGTGTACTCCGCCCCGAACGTGCAGAACGAAATCACCGGCGGACGCTCGCAAATCACCGGCCACTTCACACCCGAGCAATCGAAAGACTTGGCCAACGTGCTGAAATCGGGTAAAATGCCCGCTCCCGCCCGCATCGTGCAGGAAGACATCGTAGGCCCCTCGCTCGGGCAGGAATCCATCAATGCCGGTATCTTCTCGTTTGTCGTGGCCCTCGTGCTGCTGATGCTCTACATGTGCACCATGTACGGCTTCATTCCGGGCATGATCGCCAACGGCGCACTGTTCTTCAACTTCTTCTTCACGCTCGGCATCCTGTCGTCGTTCCAAGCGGCACTCACAATGTCCGGAATCGCCGGTATGGTGCTCACGCTGGGCATGGCCGTCGACGCCAACGTGCTGATCTACGAACGCACTAAGGAAGAGCTCCGCGCGGGCAAAGGCGTAAAACTCGCCATAGCCGACGGTTACTCCAACGCCTTCTCGGCCATCTTCGACTCGAACCTCACTTCCATCATCACGGGTATCATCCTGTTCAACTTCGGTACGGGCCCCATTCGCGGCTTCGCCACGACGCTGATCATCGGTATCCTCGTGTCGTTCTTTACGGCCGTGTTCATGACGCGTCTGGTTTACGACCACTTCCTCTCCAAGGATAAATTCCAGAAGCTGACGTTCACCTCGCCCATCTCGAGAAACCTGCTGGTGAACACAAACTTCAACTTCATCGGCCGTACCAAAGTATGGATGACGCTCACCCTCGGAATCATTGTCGTATGCGTGGCTTCATTCGCCATCCGCGGCCTGAGTCAGAGCATCGACTTCACGGGCGGACGCAATTTCAAGGTGCAGTTTGAGAAAACCGTCGAACCCGAACAAGTTCGCCAACTCATTGCCAACAAGTTCGAAGGAGCCAACGTGAGCGTAATCGCCATCGGTACGGACAAGAAGACGGTGCGCATCAGCACGAACTACCGCATCGACGACTCGGCCGAGAACATCGACTCGGAAATCGAGGCCTATCTGTACGAGTCGCTGAAACCGCTGCTCACCCAAAACATCTCGCTCGAAACATTCATCGACCGCGAC
>JBHAEN010000058.1:0-10539 GCA_041855645.1 Bacteroides sp.
CATTGTTTGGTTCGCTTTTCCCACTTCTCCACCGGGCTGTTGCGTTTCACATTTTCGCGCTCAAAAGCAAGAGCAGCCTGTGCACGACGACGCACAAGATCGGGGCGCACGACAAACACGACCATTTGTTGCGCCGTCGTGGCCGATTTTTGATTCAGACAAGCCGTGGCCAAGGCTTTCAACAATTCCGGATCGGTGATGTGATAACATTCCCACAACTGCATGTTGGAGCTTGTGGGAGCCAACGCAGCCAGTTCGAGACATTGACGCACACGTTCGGCGTCAATCGGTTTCGACTCGTCGAAATGACGAATCGAACGGCGGTGAGAGAGGATTTCTTGAAGTGCCATAGCTTTATGCATTTAATAGGAGGAAACTCGCGTATGGACATAAAAAAAGGAGTACCGCTGTACTCCAACCTTTGTTAACCTTAAATCTAATACTATGAAAAACACATTGCAAAGGTACGGACTTTGACGACACTTCCAAATAATCCAAATAAAAAAGCGTGTTTTATAACATGATTTAAGGGATTTGTGCGATTTGTTAGGAAAACGGCGGTTCGTTTTTAGTGTTTTACAACACTTATTGGTCGGTATCATTCTTTTTTCTTCGTTGATTCTCTGACAGAAAACCGTACCTTTGCACATTCACATTCCACTTATCCTCTCCTACAAGAATGAAAGAAAAAGGAAACAAAGCCGTGAGCGAAGAAGATATTGTCCTTACGCCGATGATGAAGCAATTCCTCGAACTGAAAGCGCAACACCCCGACGCGGTGATGCTGTTCCGTTGCGGCGACTTCTACGAAACCTACTCCACCGATGCCGTCGTGGCTTCGGAAATACTCGGAATCACCCTCACCAAGCGAGCCAACGGCAAAGAAAAAACCATCGAAATGGCAGGCTTCCCCTACCATGCGCTCGACACCTATCTGCCTAAACTCATCCGCGCCGGCAAACGAGTGGCCATCTGCGATCAGCTCGAAGACCCGAAACTAACCAAAAAGCTCGTAAAACGAGGCATCACCGAACTGGTAACGCCGGGCGTATCCATCAACGACAATGTGCTCAACTATAAAGAGAACAACTTCCTTGCCGCCGTACATTTCGGCAAGGCGGCGTGCGGAGTGGCATTCCTCGACATTTCCACAGGAGAGTTCCTTACGGCCGAAGGCACGTTCGATTACATCGACAAGCTGCTCAACAACTTCGCACCCAAGGAAGTGTTGTTCGAGCGTGGGCGGCGAGGGATGTTCGAGGGCAACTTCGGCAGCAAGTTTTTTACCTTCGAACTCGACGACTGGGTATTTACCGAAACCACCGCCCGCGAACGCCTGTTGAAACACTTTGAAACGAAAAATCTCAAAGGCTTCGGCGTAGAACACCTGCGCAACGGCGTCATCGCCGCAGGAGCCATCCTGCAATACCTCACGCAGACGCAACACACACAGATTGGGCACATCACGGCTCTGGCACGCATCGAAGAGGACCGCTACGTGCGTCTCGACAAGTTTACCGTGCGCAGCCTCGAACTGATAGGAAGCATGAACGAGGGAGGAAACAGCTTGCTCGGTGTCATCGACCGCACCATCAGCCCGATGGGCGCACGCATGCTGAAACGATGGATGGTATTTCCCCTGAAGGAAGAACGCCCCATCAATGAGCGGCTCAACGTAGTGGAATACTTCTTCCGTCATCCCGATTTCAAGGAACTGATCGAGGAACATCTGCATCTCATCGGCGATTTGGAACGCATCATCTCCAAAGTAGCCGTGGGGCGCGTGTCACCGCGCGAAGTGGCGCAACTCAAAATAGCGCTGCAAGCCATCGAACCCATCAAAGAAGCCTGTGAGCAGGCAGATAACGCCAGCCTGAACAACATCGGCGAGCAACTTAATCTTTGCCTGTCCATCCGTGAGCGCATCGCCCGCGAAATCGACAACGATCCGCCGTTGCTCATCAATAAAGGCGGCGTCATCCGCAACGGTGTCAATGCCGAACTCGACGAGCTGCGCCTCATCTCTCGCTCGGGAAAGAATTATCTGCTCGAACTGCAACAGCGCGAAAGCGAAGCTACGGGCATCCCCAGCCTGAAGGTGGCCTACAACAACGTGTTCGGCTACTACATCGAAGTGCGCAACGTGCACAAAGACAAGGTTCCGGCCGAGTGGATACGCAAACAGACACTGGTAAACGCCGAACGCTACATCACGCAAGAGCTGAAGGAATATGAAGAAAAGATTCTCGGGGCGGAAGATAAGATTCTCGCTCTCGAAACGCGTTTATATACCGAGCTGGTGCAGGCACTCACGGAATTCATTCCGCAGATACAGATCAACGCCACGCAGATAGCTCGCATCGACTGTCTGCTGTCGTTCGCCAATGTGGCACGCGAAAACCGCTACATCCGGCCGGTAATTGAAGACAGCGACGTGCTCGACATCCGCCGGGGACGGCATCCCGTCATCGAAAAGCAATTACCCATCGGCGAAAAATACGTCGCCAACGACGTATTGCTGGATAGCACCACACAACAAATCATCATCATCACCGGACCCAACATGTCGGGTAAGTCGGCCTTGCTGAGACAGACCGCACTGATCACTCTGCTGGCCCAGATCGGTTCGTTCGTGCCTGCCGAAAGCGCTCGTATCGGACTGGTCGACAAAATATTTACCCGCGTGGGAGCAAGCGATAACATATCCGTCGGCGAATCGACCTTCATGGTAGAAATGAACGAGGCTTCGGACATCCTGAACAACCTTTCCGCACGCAGCCTCGTATTGTTCGACGAGCTGGGACGGGGAACATCGACCTACGACGGCATCTCCATCGCCTGGGCCATTGTGGAATACATACACGAACATCCCAAAGCCCGGGCACGCACACTCTTCGCCACGCACTACCACGAATTGAACGAGATGGAGAAATCGTTCAAACGCATCAAGAACTACAACGTGTCGGTGAAAGAAATAGACAACCGCATCATCTTTCTCCGGAAATTGGAACGTGGAGGCAGCGAACATTCATTTGGTATCCACGTCGCAAAGATGGCGGGCATGCCCAAAAGCATCGTGAAGCGATCGGACGAGATACTCAAGCAACTCGAAAGCGACAACCGGCAGCAGGGAATTGCGGGAAAACCGCTCTCCGAAGTCGGCGAGAGCCGTAGCGGCATGCAGCTCAGTTTCTTCCAGCTCGACGACCCCGTGCTTTGTCAGATACGCGATGAACTGCTGACCATCGACGTGAACAACCTGACGCCCATAGAAGCCCTGAACAAACTGAACGACATCAAAAAGATTGTGAAAGGGAAGTAACCCGGCTTCTGCCGCAAACGGCCGATGATGCATTTTATCGCACGCTCAACAATCGAGAACCATCCCGTGCACATACGCCCTCACGCATCGGCGTCTTGTAAAACTCTTTCAATCTTCCTCGCAAAGTCGGTTTCGGAACCGGCCGGGATTTCGACCCTCTCCAAAGTCCCTTTGGGAGGGCTTTTCCGAAATGCGTGCATTTGACGTCTGAAATGCGCGTGTCTGACGTCTGAAATGCACGTGTTTCAGAAGTCAAATGCACGTGTTTGACGTGTGAATTGCGCGCATATCGGAAAACCGGGAAAACCGTGTAAAAAAAAGAGAGCATCGGAAGACGAAACGGCACAGGTGGATAATCCCCCGGACAGAGGCTTGTTTTTCCCAAAGAAAATAAGGAAGACTCAAACGAAAACAAACAGAAGACCCGGACAAAAAACTTGAATTCCGAACACCCGAAGACGAGCCTGACAGAAGAATCGACGAATTTTGCACTTGCCGGCTGACTCTACCCGGCCTCTCAACACCGCTGCGGACTCACTTTTTTTATCTTTCTTTTGATAGATTCCGTCAAAAAGTGTTTCTTTGTGCCACTTTGAATGAAAGCAAACATACAGCCGTTTCACAAACGGCCGGTCCGAACAAACACAGAGAGATCTTTTTAACATCACATATCCTGAAAATCATTTATGAAAAAGCGACTTGCACTTCTGATGCTGACCGTTGGGGCAACGGCAGCCACGGCTCAAACCAAGTATTATACGGAAAAAGCTACCGACAACATTTTCATCAGTGCCGGATTCGGCGGGCAATACTGCCTTAACTCGGACAATTTCGACTACAAAATCAAAGACCTCGTGACGCCGCACGCCACGCTTTCGGTGGGAAAGTGGATCGATCCCGTATGGGGGTTCCGCGGACAAGCGGCCGGATGGGTGCAAAAACTGCGTAACGGACGGAATGCAGGCACTTATACGGTAGACAGTGACGGCAATGCACACCGCACCACGGGCGAAATCAGAACGACAAGAGTCTACTACGGCACCTTCCATCTGGACGGATTGCTGAATTGGAGCAATTTGCTCTATGGTTATAACCCGAAACGCGTGTTTCAGTTCTCCACCTTCTTAGGCCCGGGTTTAAACTTCACCAAAGACCGCTCGGAGGAAAAATACGAATATGGAACCGACGGCCGCTGGGAACGCGACGTCAAGGAAGGAAGCCTCAAACCGGTTGTTTACGGAACGGCCGGTTTCATTGCCGGCGTAAGGCTGAACAAATACCTCGAAGTGAATCTCGAAGCCAAAGCCGACCTTTCTCCTTCAGTATTCGGCAAATATAGCGGCAGTAATTATTCCGACGCTTCGGCCTCGGTGACCATGGGGCTGACTTACACCTTCGGCGGCAAGCGTTTCGTCACCTGTCCCGCCATCGATGAAGACGCCATTAACGAAGAAATCAACCGATACAAGGCCGAAATCGCCCGTCTGGAAGCGGAAAATAAAGCCGCCAAGGGCAGAGTGGTGAAAGAAGTCGTCACCAAAGAAGTGCAAGTGCCCATAGCCGGACCGCGTGCGGTATTCTTCCGCATCGGCAAGGCAGAACTCGACGACTTCGGACGAGTAAACGTCCGGTTGCTGGCCCAAATCATCAAGGCATATCCGAATAAAGTGTACAAGATTGCAGGCTATGCAGACAGAGCCACAGGCAGCGCGAAACGCAATCAGGAGCTTTCCGACAGACGTGCAAGAACTGTGTACAACGCCCTGATCAAAGAAGGAGTGAAGCCCGAACAACTCGAACTGACCGCACACGGGGGAACAGAGAACATGTTCGGAAAGAATTTCCTGAACAGAGTGGTGATCATGGAATAACGGAGGGCAAGAAACGAAAGAGAGCGGCTACAATTGGCCGCTCTCTACTTGTAGGATGATTTGCTCAACCAGCTTGTCTTCTCCCTGCGGATCGTATTCTTTCTTCAGGCTGGCTCCGAAGAGGGAGGCAAAGGCTTGATAGAATCCCGCCTTAAAAGGACCCATGAATGCTTTCACCAACTCGTAACCGGTTTGATTGCTTTGCCGGTCGACCAACTTGATCAACAACTTGCCTTGCGAGAAAGACAGTTTCTTCATGACCGGCGTGTATTGCGCCTTCACGCTCTTTTCCACTTGCTTGATATGCTTGCGTCGAGACTTTTCGTCGGGCAAAGTTTCGAGAAATTCGTATGTTTCGATGATGGCACTCTTGACTTCCTTGGCAATGGGATAGACCTTCTTCACATTGCGGACCAAGCGTAAATATTCGAGTCGTTCTTTCTCGGACTTAAACGACATGGGGCGGAAAACGTAGAGTGTGGGCAGATTGATACAGGGAATCGTATCACCCTGATAGATACACATCGGAACCAGATACCCATTCGTCGTACCCGTTTGTTCCTGAGCCTGTATCTGACGGACAAAGCCGAGAGCCGAGAACAGAAAAAGTCCTTTCAGCAATATATCAGTCCGTTTTTTCACTTGGCAAAAATAAAGATTATTTATTATCCATCAGTTTTTTACCCTTCCATTAACCTATTTAAAGTAACTTTGCGTACCGCAACAGAAAAGCCTTGATTCTGCACTGCGACAGATTGCCATGCCATGAAACGACACACACTCCTCCGGTTCATAACCGTTATGAACAGCTTGTTGATAAGCCTGTGCTGCACAGCCCAAACACCCACAGAAGACATCCTCAGCGAGATTATCGAAAGTCGGACACCTGTTGATGACGATGTGGATGAATACGACTGGGAAGAAGAATCGGAAGCACTTTCCCTGCACCTGAAAGAACCTTTGAACCTGAATGCCGCCACGCGCGAAGAACTCCAACTGTTTCCTTTCCTGACCGATTTGCAAATAGAACATTTACTGGCCTATATCTATTTGCACGGCCCCATGCAGACCCTGTACGAACTGCAACTCGTGGAGGACTGGGACCGACGAACGATTGACCGGATACGTCCCTTCGTATGCGTGAAACCGGCGGAAAACAGCAGCGCAACTCTGTGGAAAACGATGTTGAAAAATGCCCTCAAGTACGGGAAGAACGAATGCATAATCCGCACGGACATACCGTTTTACAAGCGAAAAGGTTACGAACAGGTCTATACGGGATCTGCTGTTTATAACGCCGTTCGCCATGGTTTCCGATACCGGCAGAACCTCTATGCGGGAATCGTTGCCGAAAAAGATGCGGGCGAACCTTTTGCCTCGCACCACAATCGGACAGGGTATGATCATTACGGATTCCACTTGTTTCTGCGAAATTTCGGCAAATGGAAAGCCATCGCTTTGGGCGATTATCGGATGAGCTTCGGGCAGGGTCTCGTCGTCGGCGATCGCTTCTCTCCGGGCAAGACGGTCTATGCCACCTCGCAGAACAGCCAAGCCTACGGCATCCGAAAGCACAGTTCGACCGACGAATACCATTATTTCAGAGGAGCGGCTGCAACTTTCCTGCCTGCCCCGCAATGGGAGGTTTCGGCGTTCTATTCGTATCGACTGACTGACGGCGACATAAAAGACGGAAAAATCGTTTCCATCCGACGAACCGGCCTGCATCGAAGTGCGGCGGAAGCGGAAGACCGTCGCACCTGCGCTCTACAAGTCATGGGCGGCCGACTGAACTTTCGAGGAGAACGGTTGCAAATTGCCGCCACCGGCTTGTACGGAGCCTTCGACCGGGAGTACAATCCGAGACTGACCGGATATGCCCGCCACCGACAGCACGGACGGGAATTCCGCAACGCCGGACTCGATTACTCCTATCGCCGGCGGAAGGTGTTTCTTCAAGGCGAAACAGCCATCGGCACACGCGGATGGGCAACGCTCAACCGAATGGACTATTCGGTGTCGGAAATCGTTCGTCTGCTCTTCGCGCACCGGTTTTACTCATACGATTATTGGGGATGGTTTGCCCGTTCTTTCGGCGAGAACGGCAGGGTGCAGAATGAAAACGGCGGCTATGCGGGCATCGAAGCCACGCCTTTCCGGGGCTGGCGTTTCTTCGCGTCGGTCGATGTCTTTCGTTTTCCGTACAAGCAATATCGCATCAGCCGACCGTCCGACGGCATGGAGGTTTTGTTTCAGGCCGACTTCTCTCCTTTCAAGCAACTGTCCATGTACGCGCGCTACGGTTATGAGCGGAAAGACCGGGACCGCGCAGGGTCGCAAGGCGACATCACGCTGCCGACTTTCCGTCATCGATGCCGTTACAGGCTGAATTATGCCCCTTCGCCTCACTTTTCTCTGCGCACCACCGCCGATTTCGCACATTTTCACTCGCACGGGCAAACGGCAAGCTCCGGTTATCAGGCCACGCAGCGCATCGCCTTCGGCTTTCCGCATTTTCCTCTTCGTTTCGAGCTGCAAGGCACTTACTTCCACACGGCCGATTATGATTCGCGCATTTATGTCGCCGAACGCGGTCTACGTTACGGGCTTTACACTCCCGCATGGCACGGACGCGGTTTCCGAGGCACGGCGCATCTTCGCGGCGACTTCGGACGGCATTGGACGGCATTCGTCAAGTTCGGGCAGACGGTATATGCCGACCGCAAAGAAATCGGGTCGGGAAACGATTTGATCCGAAGCAACAAGAAGGCGGATGTGCAGATAGAGGTAATCGTGAAACTATAAACTTTTCTTCCGTCCGTACCCGAACATGAAATAAAGCCCCGTAACGATGAACGGCACGCTCAGCCACTGCCCCATGTTGAACATCATGTTCTCTTCGAACGGCTCCTGATTCTCTTTCACGAATTCGATAAAGAACCGGAATGTGAAAATGGCGGTCAGACAAAGGCCGAAGAAGAAACCGCGAGGCAACTTGCGGCTCCGCGTCCGATAAAGATACAGCATGACGAAGAACAGCACCAGATAGGCCAATGCCTCGTAGAGCTGTCCCGGATGGCGCGGCAGCATATCGACACGCTCGAAGACGAAAGCCCAGGGTACATCGGTCGGGCGGCCTATGATTTCCGAATTCATCAGGTTGGCCAAACGGATGAAACAAGCCGTGATGGGTGTGGCCACGGCAATCATGTCGACCACATCCAGATAGTGCATCTTAACCTTGCGGCTATACAGCCACAAAGCGATGATGAGCCCCAGCGTGCCGCCGTGACTTGCCAGACCTTGGTAACCGATGAACTTCCAGCCGCCTCCGGGCAAGAGTTTGATGGGCAAAAGCATTTCCACCCATCCTTCAAAACTTGTCAGATAATCGCCCGGCGCATAGAAAAAGCAATGCCCCAGACGCGCGCCGATGAAGATGCCGAAGAAACAATAGAAGAACAACGGCTCGAATTTGTCGTCGCCTATCTTCTTGTCGCGATACTGATAGCGTACCACTAAGTAGGCCAGAGCGATGCCGATCACCCATAACAAGCCGTAGTAACGCACGGAAATGCCAAACAGGCTGAAGATTTCCGGATCGGGATTCCAATGAATGGGAGTCATATTTTTCAGATTTTAATTGGTGAGTCAACCGTTCGCAAAGCGACGGAGGCGGCCAAGATACGGTCGATGAGGGCTGTTCTTTCTGCCTCACCGGCTTGACGGATCGTCAGCCTCTCGTCTTCATCACACATTAAAGCGGAAGTGCATGATGTCGCCGTCTTGCACCACGTATTCTTTACCCTCCACACCCATCTTTCCGGCTTCTTTCACGGCCGCTTCGGAACCGTAGCGGATGAAATCGTCGAATTTGATGACCTCGGCGCGGATAAATCCTTTTTCAAAGTCGGTATGAATCACGCCTGCACATTGCGGAGCCTTCCAGCCCTTTTCGTATGTCCATGCGCGCACTTCCTGCACTCCGGCGGTGAAGTACGTTTCAAGGTTGAGCAGTTTGTAGGCCGACTTGATGAGTCGCGCCACGCCCGATTCTTCCAACCCCGCTTCGGCAAGGAAAAGCCGGCGGTCTTCGTAGGTTTCCAGCTCGGCGATGTCGGCTTCCATGCGGGCGGCCACGATGAGTATTTCGGCCTTTTCGTCTTTCACCGCTTCGCGAACCATGTCCACGTAGCGATTGCCCTCCACGGCGCTTCCTTCATCGACGTTGCACACGTACATCACCGGCTTGGCCGTGAGCAGAAACAGTTCGCGGGCAATCTTCTGCTCGTCTTTCGTTTCGAACGACACGGTACGCGCCGATCGTCCCTGCTCGAGCGCATCTTTGTATTTCATCAGCACGTCGTACGTCTGTTTGGCCACTTTGTCGCCTCCCGTTTGTGCCTGTTTCTGCACTCTCTGGATGCGGCTTTCGATGGTTTCGAGATCCTTGAGTTGCAGTTCGTAGTCGATGATTTCCTTATCGCGCACGGGGTTTACGCTGCCATCCACGTGAGTCACGTTCTCGTCGTCGAAGCAACGCAGCACGTGAATGATGGCGTCCGTTTCGCGTATGTTGGCCAGAAACTTATTGCCCAAGCCTTCTCCCTTGCTGGCTCCCTTCACCAGTCCGGCAATGTCCACAATCTCCACCGTGGTGGGGACAATGCGCTGCGGATTCACCAGCTCGGCGAGCCGGTTCAGCCGTTCGTCGGGCACGGTAATGACACCGACATTGGGTTCTATGGTACAGAAAGGAAAGTTTGCCGCTTGCGCCTTTGCGTTGGACAGGCAGTTGAAGAGCGTCGATTTGCCCACGTTGGGCAGGCCGACGATGCCGCATTGTAATGCCATATATAGAGTGTTACGTTATTGATTCAATTTGCCGACGGCTAAGCGATTTTCCGCCTTTTATCGCCGCAAAGGTACTTATTTGTCAGAGAAATACAAACGAAACCTCTCGGCAGAATCATTATTTGCGCTCCCCTCCGCCCCGTCTTTTGCCGATTTGCGGCTCCGTTCCCTTACGTGACGACACGTTTTTGCGGACACACGGCCGTGATTTCCGCTTTTTTCTTATCTTTGTATCGGAAACCCGTTCATCCACCCCTCATCATGAAGAAGAAAATAGTAATCAATTCGGACAAAACAAGCATTCATTCAGGCTGACACCCTGTGTGACAGGCCTCCAAATACGACAAAGGCTGCGAATCCTACGGGATTTTGCAGCCTTTTTTGTTGAAAAAACGGATGATTTTCGGTTAAACGGCACCAATGGTGTTTTAGAAAAAACGAGGGAGACGTTTTTGCAAAAACGCCGTCTGTTTTTGTTAAAAACCGAAGGTC
>JBHAEN010000059.1:0-8672 GCA_041855645.1 Bacteroides sp.
CGTCACCGAATTGATTTCGGTGAGCAACACCGATCCCACATAGCGTATCGTATCCTTCGTCGCTCCATGAACTTGAGGGATGCAGCGGAACGAATAAGGGTCTTGCACATGCGCTTTGGGCCGGGCGATGATTTCGCTTCCTTCAAGCAGTCTGCGCATGGCTTGGGCCGTTTCGATCTGTCCTTTATGCGGACGAATCCGGTGAAGGCAGTCCATAAACGGTTCCACGCGTCCGTCGAAGGCTTCGAGCGAGAGAGCGGCTATCAGATCGGCCTTTTTCGACAGGCGCATGGCTTTGAGCAAAGCAAATACCCCGTTGGCACTCATGAACTGCGTTCCGTTGAGCAAAGCAAGCCCTTCTTTACTCATCAGTTTTACGGGTTCCCAACCAAATTCGTCGAGCACGCTTATGGCTTCGCGCTTCTGACCTTTGTAGTGCACATCGCCCACACCGATCAACGGCAGGAAAAGATTGGCCAGCGGAGCCAAGTCGCCCGATGCACCGAGCGAACCGCGGTCATATACGATGGGTAACACGTCATTGTTGAAGAAGTCGAGAATGCGTTGCACCGTAATGACCTGTACTCCGCTATGTCCCAACGACAGGGCATGAGCCTTGAGCAACATCATCAGCTTGACCACAACCGGTCGCAATTCTTCACCCACGCTACAGGCATGACTCTTGATCAGATTCTCCTGAAGCGTTCCCAACTCGTCGAGAGAAATGTTTTTGTTACACAATGAGCCAAAGCCGGTCGTGATGCCATAAAGCGGCACTTCGGATTCGGCAATCTTCCGGTCAAGATAATCGCGACAGTGTTGGATGCGTTGCTTGGCTTCGGGTGCCAGTTCCAACTTCATGTTTTCGTTGATGATTTGCTCGATGATTTCGAACGTCAACTCACCCGAACCTATTTTATATACATTCTTCATAGGCTCATTCTTTATTCAAACACAGTTTTCACATAAGCCAAAATTTGTTGTTCGGCGGCAATGGTGGAACGTTCTATTTCGTCGGCTTCCCCACTCATGGCTTGAACGAAGGCTTCGTCTTTGATGGACATCAGATTGATGCGAACATTGAGCAGTGCTCCCAACACGGCTGTACGTGCACACATCATCGCCACACAGGCATCGGTTACGGCGTTGCTGTTTCCTTTACGGGCCACTTCATCAATGTAAGGCAACACGGAGTGAACGGCACGAGCCACTTCCATAGGTACTTGAGCGGCATACTTCGTCTCACGCTGTATGGCTTCAGTGCGAATGGCTTTCTCTTCGTCCGTTTCCTTCGGCAATTTAAATGCGGCAAAAACGCGGTCGTAAGCCTCGGAATCGCGATCGACATCGGCCACCAGTTTCGCGGTCAGGAGGGAGAAACGAACGGCGAGTTCTTCCATAAGGTCATTCACCTCGACATATTTCTTACGTCCGACGGTGAGATTGGCCACCATGGCAGCCAGTGAAGTGGCAAGCGCACCGTTGAGTGCCGAAACGCTACCGCCACCGGGGACAGGGTCGCTGCCCGCTACTTTATCGATGAAAGATTGAATAGTGAGTTCTGTTAACATGGTTTTTAGAGTTTAATTGTAAATTGAATGATTAGCATAAAAGTCTTCCCCGTTTGATGGTATGCCGCACGGAGTTCATGCCCGTGTAGTACGGAAGCATATTGGGCGTATCGCTATCCAATAAGACAAGATCCGCCTCCTTACCCACTTCGATGCTGCCTATACGATCGGCTCTTCCGATGGCGGCGGCTCCGTTGAGAGTCATGGCCGTAATGGCTTCCTCCACACTGAGATGCATATAAATGCAAGCCAGAGCAAACGTAAGCGGAATGGATCCCGAACAACAGCTGCCCGGATTCAAATCGGTGGCCAAGGCCACGGCACAACCGTCATCTATCATCATACGACCGCGGGCATAGGGTTCACGAAGGGTAAAAGCGGTCAAAGGCAGCAAAGTAGCCACCACACCGTTTTCGGCCATGGCACGGATACCGGCATCGGAAGCATGCAACAAATGGTCGGCACTTACCGCATGCAGCTCTCCCGCCAATTCCGCTCCCCCGAGACAAACGATTTCGTCGGCATGGAGCTTGGCACCAAAACCTGACTTCTGAGCGGCTTTCAACAGACGCCTCGACTGTTCTACGCTGAACACGCCTTTCTCGCAAAAGATGTCGCAGTACTCGGCCAGTTTGCGTTCCCGCACCAGAGGCAACATTTCGGCAATAAGGAAATCGATGTATTCGTCTTCACGCCCTTTGTATTCCACAGGCACGGCATGGGCACCGAGAAAAGTCGGTACGATGTCTACCTTGCGTTCGGGGTCGGCGTTGAGTGCCTGCATCACTTCGAGTTGCTTTAATTCCGTATCACGGTCGAGGCCATATCCGCTTTTTCCTTCCACGGTAGTTACCCCCATGCGGCTCATCGTGTCGATGAACCGTTCGGCCTTCGCTTTCAGTTCTTCGAAAGAAGCGGAACGTGTGGCACGAACGCTGCTCGCTATTCCTCCGCCACGCTCCATGATACTCATATAGCTTTCGCCGTTGATACGCCAAATGAATTCATCGGGACGATAACCACCGAAAACGAGATGAGTGTGAGAATCCACAAATCCGGGCAAAAGCACCCGACCTCCGGCATCAAGCTCCGGAGTATCGACAGGCATATTTCCCGAAGGCTCCGTCCCCACATGGGTAATGATGCCATCGGTCACTTCCACCGCCCCGGAAGAAATATCGAGCAACTCCCGCATTTCTTTCCCCCGACGGGCCGTGCGTCCCTGAGGAGACACGATGCGGGCGTTACGAATCAATAAATTGTAATTCATGACACTACATGATTAGCATTACTCCATGATACGGGCTTCGAGTACCTGTTGCATCGAGAAGTTCTCCAATCCGAGATAATAAGAAGCCGTATCGATAAGTGCCTCCATCGGAACGAGGCCGATGATTTCACCGCCCACTACGGAAACTCCGTAACGTTGCGCTTCCATACGCACCATCTCGTGAGCCCTGTAAATCGCCGTTTTCGTAAAATCCGTGAGGTTCATCGACACCTGAACGATGCCGCGATCGGTCAACTCCACTCCCATCGCTTTGCAAAAGCGCAAACCTCCTCCAAGGAAGCGCACTTTCTTGGCGATAGCGTCGGCTATGGCCAAGTTGCCGGTGTTGAGGTTTACGTTATAGGCCACCAACGGCATACGTGCCCCGATGGCAACAGTTCCCGCAGTGGCATGGCGTTCGGCAGGACCGAAATCGGGCGCCCATTCCGGCTGTTTGATTTTCTCTGCCATACCTTCAAACTCGCCTTTGCGCACAGCGGCCAGATTCTCGCGATGGGGAGCCGAAGCCGATTTTTCGTACAGAAACACCGGCAAGGCGTAAAGTTCGGCCACGCGAGCGGCTACTTCTTTCGACAAGGCAATGGCTTCTTCCATCGTGGTATTCTTAATCGGTATGAAAGGAACGACATCTACCGCTCCCATTCGCGGATGCTGCCCCGCGTGATGATTCAGGTCGATGAGACGAACGGCCACGCCGATAGCCTCTATCACGGCATCACGCAAGGGTTCCGGTTCTCCCACTACGGTAACGACCAAACGGTTGTGATCTTCATCATTGCTATAATCCAACAATTTCACGCCGTTCTTTGCCCGGAACGGTTCAACGATTTGTTCTATCTTCTTCAAATCACGTCCCTCGCTGAAGTTGGGGACACACTCTATAATTTTATTCCAGCTCATAAGTGTTAAGTATTAAATAAGTTTCCGTAATAGTTCTTCGTCGGCCATGTGGGGAATCATGATGTGATAACCTTCGGCATGAGATACATTAAATGCTTCGCAAGTCTCCACGGCATGCTCATTGCGCGCCCACGAACGGCGGGCGACACCGCCCATCACATCCCAAAGCATGGCCGAGCGCAATATTTCATCGACTCGTTCGCTGCCGTCGCATACCATGCCGAAGCCACCGTTTACAGACTTGCCGATACCGACGCCACCGCCGTTATGCAAAGCCACAAGGCTCATGCCCCGGGCACAATTACCGGCAAAGCATTGCACGGCCATATCGGCCATTACATTGCTGCCGTCTTTGATGTTCGATGTTTCGCGGAAAGGAGAGTCGGTTCCGCTCACATCGTGATGATCGCGTCCCAGCATAATGGGGCCTACTTCACCCCTGCGCACCATCTCGTTGAACCGCAAAGCGATATTCATACGTCCCACGGCATCCTGATAGAGAATGCGGGCTTGCGTACCCACGACAAGAGCGTTCTTCTCGGCGTCGCGTATCCAGTTGTAATTGTCCAAATCCTGTCCGCGACGCGTGGGATCGATACATTCCATTGCGGCACGATCGGTTTTTATCAGATCTTCGTGTTTTCCGCTCAGGCAAACCCAACGGAAAGGACCGTAGCCGTAATCGAAAAGTTCGGGCCCCATGATGTCTTCCACGTAACTCGGCCAGATGAATCCGTCTTTCTCGTCGACGCCGTTTCGCGATATCTCTTTCACACCGGCATCGTATATGGCTTTCATAAAGGAGTTTCCGTAGTCGAAGAAATACGTTCCGCGCGCAACCAATTTTTTGATGACTTCAAAATGACGACGCAAAGAAGCATCAACCAAGCGACGAAACTCTTCGGGTGAATCGTGCAGCAACCGGGTGCGTTCTTCAAAAGTCAAACCGGCGGGGCAGTATCCGCCTTCATAAACGGCGTGGCATGAAGTTTGGTCGGAAAGCAACTCTATATATATATGGTGTTGTTCGGCATATTCGAGCAGGTCGATCACGTTACCGTGATAAGCGATGGAGCAAGGTTCCCGTTTGTCTATGGCTTGCTGCGCCATGCGATAAGCCTCGGCTATGTCTGCCGTAACGTGTCCCACCCATCCCTGCGAGTGCCGGGTCTCGATGCGTGAGTAATCCACCTCGGCGATGATGGAGGCCGCTCCGGCTATTTCGGCGGCTTTGGGCTGTGCGCCGCTCATTCCTCCCAAGCCGGAAGAAACGAACAAGTGCCCGCGCAAGTCTTTATCCTGCGGAATGCCGAGTTTCATGCGTCCGGCATTGAGCAACGTGTTGAATGTGCCGTGCACGATTCCCTGAGGGCCGATATACATCCATCCCCCGGCCGTCATCTGCCCATAATTGGCCACGCCCATCTGTGCCGCAATGTGCCAGTCGTGCTGATTGTCGAACTGTCCGATCATCATGGAGTTGGTGATGATGACACGCGGTGCATCGGGTCGCGAACGGAACAGGCCTAACGGATGTCCCGACTCGATGACGAGCGTTTGTTCCTGCGTGAGTTCTTCGAGGTATTGTTTAATGAGCAGATATTGCATCCAGTTCTGACACACTTGCCCCGTTTCTCCGTAAGTCACCAGTTCGTAGGGATAAAGAGCGATGTCGAAGCAGAGATTGTTGTCTATCATCACCTGAAAAGCCTTGCCTTCGACACAGCGTCCGCGATATTCGTCTATGGGTTTGGCTTTCAAATCGCCTTGGGGACGAAAACGATAGCCGTAAATTCGTCCGTGCGTGCGGAGTTCGTTCAGAAATTCGGGAGCGAGCTGTTCGTGCCACTCCTTCGGGATGTAACGGAGTGCATTCTTCAAAGCGGTTACGGTTTGCTCCGGTGTCAATGTATAACCGCGATCGGGAGCCCTGCGGATACCTTCCACAAAAGTAGGGTATTCGGGCAAGCGAGTAAGTGCGATGGTCATGTTATGTTTTATTTAAGGTTTACGAATAGTCAGGCATGAAGCCCTAAACAGCGCGCAAGTTAGGAAAAATATATCGGAAACAAGTATTCACCGCTCATTTTTATGCGCAAAAAGACAAAATAGCGGTTCGGCTCGCTTCGCTACTTCACGCAAGGCTCATCGGAATACGAGATATTGTCGACGTCGATTTCCGCTTCCCCCCAATGAATCAACGCATTGAACAGACGAAGACGCGTAAACTCAGGCAACTGCTCTGCACGCAGGTCGGATTCGGTCAATATGCCCTCGGCAAGAAGCTGCTCACGTTTCGTTCCCTTCAGCAGAGGACGGGCGGGAGTGAGCCAGCGGTTTCGGTTTTCATCGAACAGGGCTATGTTGGCTATGGAAGTATCCGTGAGCAGCCCGTTGCGTACAATCAGCACGTCGTCGGCCATGCCGCGGAGGGCAAAAAGTCGGTTCAACGCTTCCCTGTCGGCCCGCTTGTGGGCGTAGTCGATCTCATCATCGTTGACGAGGCGGAGTCTGCGAAAGGAGCGCGGCAGACAGGGAGAATGCTCTACGTCGATCAAATCGCGCGCATAGCTCACGCGACACTTGCATCGCCCGCGGAGCATGGAAAAGTCGGGAAGAAACTCCGACAGGTCGATGGGCGGAGCATCGGGATAGAACACCTTGCGCGTGCGATTCATGCGCCGGTCATGAAGACCGAGGTTGAGTGCCACGCCGTTTTCCACGCAAATGGTTTCAATAAACATCGACGGGCACATAAATTTTCCGGATTACTTCTTCGTATTCGCTCATCGCATCGCTGCGGCAGGTGATTCCTCCGCCGCTCTTGAAATAGAGGCGTCCGTCGATCTGTTCGACAAAACGAATCATCACCGCACTGTCCAGTCGTTCTCCGTCGAAACACCCCATCACGCCCGTATAAAATCCTCTTTCATAACCTTCGGCTTCGTCGATGATCTGCATCGTCTTTATCTTGGGCGCACCGGTGATGGACCCGGCCGGAAGAAGCGGAAAAAACACGTCGCCAAGGCGATCGGCATAGTCCGACGGAAGTTTGCCCACGATTTCGGAGCTGGTTTGCAGTATGGCTCCCCGGTTTGTTTCCAAACGGTCGACATAGCGATAGCGCGATACGCTCACGGCGGATGCCACCATGCTCAGGTCGTTGCGTATAAGGTCGACAATCGTGGCATGTTCGGCCGCCTCCTTGGTGTCGTCCATTAAAATGCGCTCGGCATCGGGATATGCGGCGTCGATGGTTCCTTTCATCGGATGGGAAGCAATCCGCCCCTGCGCCATGCGCACGAAGATTTCGGGAGAAAACAGCGTGAAGCTGTCTTTTACCCATAGTTTATACAAGGCCTTGGAATGCAGAAACAGGTCTTTCAGGCCGAGGTTCGTGTCGACAGGCGTGCAGCGCGTCAGATTGACCAAGAAGCTATTGCCGGCAAACAGGTTTCGCCGAACGGTTTCAAAGGCGCGTTCGTAGGATTTGAACGATTCCGGAAAGGTTTTCCATACGGGCGAAGCGGGAAGCATGTCCGGGGGAGCGGAGGTCACGTTGGTCACGCCGTTGAAGTCGAACAATATCTCGTCGCCATTGACTTCGTCGAAGGGTTCGACATAGGCTTTCGTCGCGCGATAGTCCACGACAAAAAGAAAAGGGCGTCGCTCCGCCCCCAATCGGTTCATGCGCTCTTGTGCCTCGCGGGCATTGTACAGCGGTTTCAGGTTCATTATTTATATCGACTCAGCTTCAACAGGTATTTAAAGGTGTGGCGCGCTTCCTGACCTCCTTCTTTCAGGTAGCTTTCTTTCCATTCGGGATGGGGTTCGAGCAGTTGAAGCATCCGATTCCGGTCGACGAACTCTATTTTGCCCGTCTCTCCGTTCAATTCGTAACATACGCGTTTGGAAACCAAGCTCGACGTGGCCAGCGCATCGCCTACTTTGCCGCCCAGCTTGACGTCATCGTCGCCGATGAACTTTCCTCCGACCACCGATCCGAGCGGAACGGCCGAAAAGAAGACGCTCTTGCCCACGACCACGGCCGGAGCATACCAGTTTCCGAAGCGCATCTTCCGGTAACGCAGCTTACGGCAGTTGATGAACAAGTCGCCTTTTTCATTGCTCACGGCAAAGCAGCGTTTTTTCAAAACTCGGCACATGGCATCGTTATCGCCCACCGTCACCCGATAGTCGGCTCCTCCGGAGAGAACGATTTGATTTCTCGAGCGTTTTTCGATGCGCAATTTTTCCACCGTGTCGCCCTTTTGCGCCAGGAGGTCTTTCAACGTGGGATATACAAGATTCTGCGCCCATGAAGAAATGACACAGAAACCCCACAGGAGGCCAATAACACCTATTTTTTTCATACTTCGACCTTTATTCTCATATTCGGATGCCGACGGATCCCGTTTTCGGAGTGGAAAGGTAGAACTTTTGCGGAAAATAAACAAGAAACGGAAAATATTTAAGAATTCCGAACCGCATCTGCGAAATAAGCGGACCGTGCATACACGTCCCGACCGGGGTAATCGCGTTCATGGCGGCGATTGGGTTTTTCCGCCGAAGAAAACAAGATTTCCGTATGCATATTTTTATTCGTCGGCCCGCACCTTCCTTTTCGTTTTCCTGCACATTCTTTTTCGTTTGGGTGCAGGCCAACGAAAAAACGGGTGCAGGCCGACGAATAAAAATATGCATACGGAAATCTTGTTTTCTTCGGCGGAAAAACCCGATCGCCGCCATGAACGCGGTTACCCCGGTCGGGACGTGTATGCGCGGTCCGCTTATTTCGCAGATGCGGTTCGGAATTCTTAAATATTTTCCGTTTCTTGTTTATTTTCCGCAAAAGTTCTACCTTTCCACTCCGAAAACGGGATCCGTCGGCATCCGAATATGAGAATAAA
>JBHAEN010000060.1:0-10914 GCA_041855645.1 Bacteroides sp.
ACACCGGGCATGCCCACACCCGATTTCAGGAAGATTTCGTCTTCATTCGTTGAAACTTTAAGATTATATTTTGCAAAAGAACAATGCTGCCGGTTTGTACTTCCCCCCATCGAAATGCAAAAATCGGCGATTGTTTTTCAAGAGAAGGCCATGAAAAAACACCCTGTGCCATGCCATTCCGTGTCGGCCGCCCGTTGTTATTGCCCCGCAAAAAAAGATTGTCATCCGGCAAACATCCACGCGCATGCTCCCTCACACATTGGCATTTTGTAAAATTCTTTCAACCATCCTCTCGAAGTCGGTTTCGGAACCGACCGGGATTTCGCCCCTCTCCAAAGCCGCATGGGAAGCGGGTTTCCGAAATGCGTGCACTTGACGTCTGAAATGCACGCATCTGACGTCTGAAATGCACGTGTTTCAGAAGTCAAATGCACGCACTTGACGCGCGAATTGCACGCATTTCGGAAAACCGGGAAAATCGTGTAAAGGAAAGAGAACGTTAGGATACGGAGCGAAACAGGCGGAAAATCGCTCGGACAGGGGGTTGATTTTTTCCCAAGAAAAACAGGAGGAGGATTCAAAAGAAAAGAAACAGGAGACCCGGACAAATATCGGAATTCAAAACATCCGAAGAAGAGTTTTACAGAAGATTCGATGAATTTTGCACTTGCCGGTCGACTCTGCGCCGGAAACGGGCAATACCCTCCGGACACAAAAAACAAGCCCAAAACGGGATATATCAGAAAAACTTTCGTACTTTTGCGAGACAATAACCGAGTTTAGACATAGCCAAATGAACGTTTTAGAACTAAGCGAACAGGAAATCATCCGGCGTAACAGCCTGAATGAACTCCGTGCCATGGGCATCGACCCCTACCCCGCAGCAGAGTACGTAACCAATGCTTTCTCCACCGATATAAAAAGCCAATTCAAAGACGAAGACGAACCGCGACAAGTATCCATAGCCGGACGCATGATGTCGCGACGCGTAATGGGAAAGGCCTCTTTCATTGAACTGCAAGATTCCGAAGGGCGCATCCAAGTCTACATCACCCGCGACGACATCTGCCCGGGCGAAGACAAGGAACTGTACAACACCGTGTTCAAACGACTGCTCGATTTGGGCGACTTCATCGGCATCGAAGGATTCGTGTTCCGCACGCAAATGGGAGAAATCAGCGTACACGCACAGAAACTCACCGTACTGGCCAAATCCATCAAGCCGCTCCCCATCGTGAAGTACAAAGACGGCGTGGCTTACGACTCGTTTGAAGACCCCGAAATGCGCTACCGTCAACGTTACGTGGACTTGGCCGTCAACGAAGGCATCAAGGACATCTTCATCAAGCGCACCAAGGTCTACAACTCCATGCGCGAATACTTCAACTCGAAAGGATACATAGAGGTGGAAACCCCCATCCTGCAACCCATTCCCGGAGGTGCGGCAGCCCGTCCCTTCATCACCCATCACAACGCGCTCGACATTCCGCTCTACCTCCGCATAGCCAACGAACTATACCTCAAACGCCTCATCGTGGGCGGATTTGAAGGAGTGTACGAGTTCTCGAAAAACTTCCGCAACGAAGGCATGGACCGCACCCACAACCCGGAATTCACGGCCATGGAAGTCTACGTGGCCTACAAGGACTACAACTGGATGATGGAGTTTACGGAAAACATGGTCGATAAGATCTGCATGGACGTGAACGGAACTCACGAAGTGAAAGTGGGCGACAACATCATCAACTTCAAAGCCCCCTACAAGCGTGTCACCATGCTCGATTCCATCAAGGAATTCACCGGCTACGACCTCGCCGGAAAGAGCGAAGACGAAATCCGAACCATCTGCAAAGAACTCCGACTCGACATCGACGACACGATGGGCAAAGGGAAACTCATCGACGAGATATTCGGCGCGTTTTGCGAAGGCCGATACATTCAGCCGACGTTCATCACAGACTATCCCGTGGAAATGTCGCCGCTCACGAAACGCCATCGCACCAACCCCGAACTGACCGAACGCTTCGAACTGATGGTCAACGGAAAAGAACTGGCCAATGCCTACACCGAACTGAACGACCCCATCGACCATCTGGAGCGCTTTCAGGAACAACTCCGACTGAGCGAAAAGGGCGACGACGAGGCCATGTTCATCGACATGGACTTTGTCCGTGCTCTCGAATACGGCATGCCGCCCACATCGGGCATGGGCATCGGCATGGACCGCCTCGTGATGCTGATGACCGGGCAGAGCGCCATTCAGGAAGTGCTCTTCTTCCCGCAAATGCGTCCCGAAAAAACGGTGAAGAAAGATCCGGCATCGAAATACGAAGAACTGGGCATCGGCGCCGAATGGGTTCCCGTGCTGCAAAAGGCCGGCTATAATCTGGTATCCGACCTGAAAGACGTCAATCCGCAGAAACTGCATCAGGATATTTGCGGCATCAATAAGAAATACAAATTGGAACTAACGAACCCGAGCGTGAACGACGTGACCGAATGGGTGAAGCGACTGATGGCATGAAACTACCCGGTAAGATAGCGATCATAGGAGGAGGAAGCTGGGCAACGGCCATCGCCAAGATGTGTCTGGCACAGGAAGACTCCATCAACTGGTACATGCGACGCGACGACCGCATCGCCGACTTCAAACGATTGGGACACAACCCGGCCTACCTGACAGGCGTGAAGTTCGACCTGAAACGCATTACCTTCAGCAGTAACATCAACGACATCGTAAAAGATTCCGACACGCTTATCTTCGTCACTCCCTCGCCCTACCTGAAAGTGCACCTGAAGAAACTGCGCACCAAGATACGAGACAAGTTCATCATCACCGCCATCAAAGGCATTGTCCCGGAAGAGAACATGATCATTTCCGAGTACTTCGCCCACGAATACGGTGTGCCGCCGGAAAACATCGCCGTGCTGGCCGGCCCCTGTCACGCCGAAGAAGTGGCCTTGGAACGGCTCTCCTACCTCACCATAGGCTGTCCCGACAAGTCAAAAGCCAGCGTCTTCGCCCGACGTCTGGCGAGCTGCTTCATCAAAACCTCCGTGAGCACCGACGTCACAGGCATCGAATACAGCTCCGTGCTGAAAAACGTCTACGCCATTGCGGCGGGGATATGCAGCGGATTGAAATACGGCGACAACTTCCAGTCGGTACTCATTTCCAACGCCGTTCAGGAAATGAACCGCTTTCTCAACACCGTACACCCCATCGAAAGGAACGTAGACGAATCGGCCTATCTGGGCGATCTGCTCGTGACCTCCTACTCCAAATTCAGCCGCAACCGCACGTTCGGAACCATGATAGGCAAAGGATATTCGGTGAAGAGCGCGCAGATAGAAATGGAAATGATTGCCGAAGGCTATTACGGAACCAAATGCATCAAGGAAATCAACAAACATCATCACGTCAACATGCCGATACTCGATGCCGTGTACAACATCCTGTACGAGCGCATCTCGCCCGTCATCGAAATCAAACTGCTGACCGATTCGCTCCGGTAACGCGGCGCACAAACCGAAGCCCGTTTCCATCCACACACTCCCATTCAAATCAAAAACAGATATGATTAGTTTAGACATCACCAAAACATTCGGAAGCATCTCGCCCGAAGTGGTCAACGCCTACGAAGCCGCCGTCGATTCGGTGCAGGAAACCCTCGAAAAAGGCACGGGCAAAGGCAGCGACTTTCTGGGTTGGCTCCACCTGCCCTCTTCCATCGGCAGCGAACATCTGGCAGACCTGAAAGCCACGGCAAAGGTCTTGCGGGAGAACTGCGAAGCGGTTGTCGTGGCCGGCATAGGCGGAAGCTATCTGGGAGCACGGGCCGTCATCGAGGCTCTGTCCGACAGTTTCGACTGGTTGCAGCAAAAGAGGTCTTCGCCCGTCATGCTTTACGCCGGACACAACATCAGCGAAGATTATCTGTACGAACTCACCCAATACCTGAAAGGAAAGAAGTTCGGCATCATCAACATTTCCAAATCGGGCACGACAACCGAGACCGCTCTGGCTTTCCGCCTGCTGAAAAAGCAATGCGAAGAGCAACGCGGCAAGGAAGAAGCCCGCAAAGTAATCGTCGCCATCACCGACGCCACGAAAGGGGCCGCCCGCGTGACGGCCGACAAGGAGGGGTATAAAACATTCATCATCCCCGACAACGTGGGCGGACGCTTCTCCGTACTCACGCCCGTGGGACTGCTCCCCATTGCCGTGGCCGGTTTCGACATCGACCGGCTGGTGGCCGGAGCCGCCGAAATGGAAAAAGCCTGCGGAGCCGACGTGCCTTTTGCCCGGAATCCCGCGGCACGTTATGCCGCCACGCGCAACGAACTGTACAAGAACGGCAAGAAAATCGAGATTCTCGTCAACTTCTCTCCCAAACTGCACTACGTGAGCGAATGGTGGAAACAGCTCTACGGCGAATCCGAGGGCAAAGACCACAAAGGCATCTTCCCCGCATCGGTCGACTTCTCCACCGATCTTCATTCCATGGGACAGTGGATTCAGGAAGGCGAGCGTTCCATCTTTGAAACCGTCATCTCCGTCGACAAGGTGAAACACACACTGACCGTTCCCGCCGACGAGGCCGATCTCGACGGACTGAATTTCCTCGCCGGAAAACGGGTCGATGAAGTGAACAAAATGGCCGAACTCGGCACGCAACTGGCCCACGTGGACGGCGGAGTGCCCAACCTGCGCATCGTATTGCCCGAACTGGACGAATACCGGCTGGGCGGCCTGCTCTACTTCTTTGAAAAGGCCTGCGGCATCAGCGGCTATCTGCTGGGTGTCAATCCCTTCGACCAACCCGGAGTCGAAGCCTACAAAAAGAACATGTTCGCCCTGCTGAACAAACCCGGATACGAAGCCGAATCGAAAGCGATACGCTCGCGACTTTAAGGCTATGACATCGGGCGCAGCTCACGACTTAACGTCGAGTGCTCCGCCCGATGCCTTTTCCGTTCATTTTCTTCTTTCTCGTCAATTCTCACTTAATTCTTAAAGCAATGAATACTTTTTTTAGAAAAACCGGCGGATGGACCCTGTTTCTTGGTCTTTCCCTGCTCATGATCGTGAGCACAAGTTGTAGCAAAATCAAACTCAAAGCGGGAGTGACCGCGGCCAACGAGCAATGTCCCATCAGTCTCGGCGCAGACGTGGGAGAAATCACCAGCATCACCTACGATGACAACAACGTGGTCTACACCTTCACTTTTGAAGAAGACGCCTTGAACATTCCCGCATTGAAGGCCAATCCCGAAAGCGTGAAAAGCAGCATGGTCGTCATGTTCCAGAACCCCACCCCGGAAGTCGGCAACATGCTCAAACTCATCGTGGACTGCAAGGCGGGAGTGGAAGTTGTCTACATCGCCAAAAATTCGGGCGAAAAAGTCTCTTTCTTTCTGAAACCCGAAGAACTGAAAGACATATACGAAAACAAAAGCAACAAAGAGGGGGCAAGTCATCTGGAGAAACTCAAGGCACAGGTCGACGTGGCCAACCTGCAATGCCCCATGGTGCTTGAAGAAGACATGACCATTCAATCCATCACGCTCGAAGACCAAGGCGTGATCTACCACTGCCATTTCGATGAAGAGGTCTACGACATAAGTTCCTTTGAAGAAAACGCCGAAAGCATCAAAGAAGAACTGTTGGCCTCGTTGAGCGATCAGTCGAACATGGCTATTCAAGTATTCCTCGCCTGCTGCGTGAATGCCGACCGGGGCATTATCTACCGATACACGGGCAATAAATCCGGGGCCTACTACGACGTGGTTCTGCCCGTCGACGAGCTGAAAGGATACATTGGGTCGTCGCCAATGGTGCAGTCTGCCATAGGACAATGAGAGAAACACTCAAAGCCGTCCTTTTCGACATGGACGGCGTTCTTTTCGACTCCATGCCCTATCACGCCGATTCGTGGCATCGGGTCATGAAACAGCATGGCCTCGCGCTAAGCCCCGAAGAAGCCTACATGCACGAAGGACGCACCGGATCGTCGACCATCGACATCGTGTTCCAACGCGAACGGGGACGCCCGGCCACCGAGGAGGAGAAAGAAAGCATCTATCGCGAAAAGACCCGGCTATTCAACGAGCACCCTCAGGCATCACCCATGCCCGGTGCACGGGAATTGCTCGAAAAGGTCAAGGCTTGCGGACTGACGCCCATGCTCGTCACCGGTTCGGGACAGTTCTCGCTGCTCGGCCGTCTGGAACTCCATTTTCCCGGCATCTTTCGCGAGGAACTGATGGTTACGGCTTTCGACGTGAAGTACGGAAAACCCCATCCCGAACCCTACCTGATGGCCTTGCAGAAAGGCGGATTGAAAGCCGGAGAAGCCCTCGTGGTGGAAAATGCGCCGCTGGGCGTGGAATCGGCACACCGGGCCGGCATATTCACCATTGCCGTCAACACCGGCCCCTTGCCCGACTCCATACTGACGGAGGCCGGAGCCGATGCCCTCTTCCCCTCCATGCAAGCTCTTTGCGAGGACTGGGACAGGGCGAGAAGGCTGAAGGAAAACACCGTCCGACAATAACGGAACGATACAGGCGCAGACGACGGCACCGCCAACCAAAAAAGGCATCCTTTTCGGATGCCTTTTTTGCGCTTGAGTGACCCCGGTGCGATTCAAACGCACGACCTTCAGAACCGGAATCTGACGCTCTATTCACTAAGCTACGGAGCCTTTGTTTTGCTAATGCGAGGCAAAAGTAGAAAAAAACTTCGCATCTTCCTAATGAATACCTGTTTTTTTCCGCCGTGCAGGCAGAGTCAACCGACAATACTAAATTTAGCCGATTCTTCCGTAAAACCCATTCCATTGGGCTTCAGGATTTGAGTTTTTGGAGAATTTCACTGTTTGACGCAGTTTTGTATTCTTTTTTTGAATACTTTTGTTCCGACATGACTACACAATGTGTAGGAGATTGATGAATGATGACAAGTAAACTAACACAAAAGGCGTCCGTTGCTCTCTGTTGCTTCGGCCTTTCTCCCTTGGTTCTCGCCCAACAGCCCGACACGCTGATATTATCGCTCGACAAAGCCGTAGAGATGGGTCTCGCCGAGAACGCCACATTACAAGCCGCCCGTCTTGACGTAGGGCGCGCGCAGTACGACCGCAAAGTCAATTTGGCTCAGCTCTTCCCCAACGTCAGCGCCAATGGAACCTATGGCTATACGCTCAAGAAACAGAAAGTGTACTTCGGCGGCGGAGACGATGCCAACAACCCGATGGCTTCTTTCATGCCCGAAGGAGGAATCGAGATGGGCGAAACGCACAACATTCAGGCAGGCATCAACGCCTCTCTTCCCCTCTTCGCCCCACAGCTCCGGGCAAGTCTCGGACTCGACCGCGTGTCGGTGGAAATCGCCAAACAGAAGGCACAAGGCTCCATCGTCGATCTCACGGCCGAACTTCGCAAGGCCTACATGGGCGTACTTCTGGCGCAAGACAGCAAACGCGTTCTTGAGGAAAGCCTTGAGAACATGAAACGGAACCACACGGCCATCAAGCAGAAATACGACCGCGGACTCGTGGCCGAGTACGACCTCATCCGCATGGACGCGCAGGTAAAAAACCTCATCCCGCAGGTGATACAGGCCACACAGAACGTGCGACTCGCCGGGATGAAGCTCCTCGTGCTCATGAGTATGTCTCCCGATACGCCCATCAAATTGGAAGGCAAACTGTCGGACTACATCGACACCGTCTACAAAAACATGCTTGCCGGACCGGCATCGGCCGGAACGCTTGACCTGAGGGAGAACCACACGCTGCGAACCCTCGACCTGAACGCCAAGCAACTGGAGGCGGCACTCAAGGTGAAGAAAAACGCCTTTCTGCCCACGCTGTCGATGAACTTCAATTATACGTACAACTACGCCGACAACAAGTTTCGCCTGAGCAACAGCCTGCGCTGGTCGCCCTATTCGATGATCGGGTTGTCGCTCAACATTCCCCTCTTCGCCGGCGGTTCACGCCTTTATGGCTTGAAAAGCACCCGGTTACAGCTCCTCCAGCTGGATTTACAACGCCGTCAGGCCGAGCGCGAGATACGTCTCGCCGCCTCCAACTCGCTCGGCGAGCAACGTAATGCTTCCGAACAGTTCATTGCCAGCCAAGAGGCCGTGCGCAGCGCACAGAAGGGGCTGGAAATCGCCGAGGTACGCTACCGCACAGGTGAAAGCACCGTATTGGAACTCAACGACGCCGAACTCGCCCTTCGCCAAGCCCAGCTCAACCTTTATCAGGCGATATACAATTACATGGTAGCCACTTACAGCATCGCTCAGATACAGGGCGACGTCCCTCTGTATGCTCCCGAAACATAACACTTCAATACACATTATGCAGATAAACAGCAAATGGAGAGCCGTCGCGCTCGCCGCCGTAACGATTGCCCTGACGGGTTGTGGATCGAAACAGGCCGATCACGGCAATGCGCCGACCGACTCGGTCAGTGTCCGGACCGTAGAGCTGGACACCGTTAAACGCGACATCATCGCCCTAAGCGGCAATTACACCGCCACCCTCACCGCCAAGGTGACGAACAACATCTCGGCCCAAAGCGGCGGACGGCTGGCCCGGCTTCTCGTGCAGGTCGGCGACCGCGTGGGACGCGGTCAGGTCGTGGCACACCTCGACGACACCCAACTCAACCAAGCCAAGATACAACTCGATGACGCCACGACCAATTACAGCCGCGTGAGCGAACTTTACGAAATAGGCGGCATCAGCAAGGTTCAGTGGGAACAGGCACGCAGTGCGATGAACATTGCCCGGGAGGCCTACAACAACCTCATGAACAACACCATACTGCGCAGCCCCGTGGCGGGCGTCGTCACGGCCAAGAACTATGACGCGGGCGACATGACTTCCCCCAACCTGCCCGTCGTCGTCGTCGAACAGATTGTTCCCGTCAAGGCCGTGATCAATGTCTCGGAAGCCTACTACAAGTTCCTGCGCAAAGGCATGAAAGCCTCCGTGGCCGTCGACGCCTTAGGCGGCAGTTTCGACGGCTATGTGGCCAATGTCTATCCCACCGTCGACGCCACCACGCACACCATCCCCGTAGAGGTGGAGATTCCCAACCGCGACGCCCTGTTGCGCCCCGGCATGTATGGCCGCGTCAGTCTCGATCTGGGTACGAGTGAGGCGACCTTGGTTCCCGACAAGGCCGTGCGGCGCATGGTGGGCAGCGGACAACGCTACGTGTACGCCTGTGCCGGGGGCAAAGCCGTGTACCGTCCCATCGAAATCGGCGACCTGCACGGCGACCGTTATGCCGTAGTGTCGGGTCTCGAACCGGGCGAGGCGGTCATCGTTTCGGCGGTGGAGTCGCTTACGGACGGTACGCCCGTACAGCCCAACAAATAGCCCCACATCATCAAGACGAAACCAAGACACAATGAGCATATACGAAACAGCCGTCAAGAAACCGATCACGACAGCACTCGTCTTCGTGGCGATTGCCATCATTGGCCTGTTCTCGCTGACGCGCCTCAATGTCGAGCTGATGCCCGACACCGACACGACGGACATCATGGTGATCACCTCCTATCCGGGAGCAAGCGCCGAGGACATAGAGACTAACGTAACGAAACTGCTGGAGAACAGCCTCAACAGCGTAGACAACCTGAAGCACATCACCAGCAAGAGCCGGGAGAACACGTCGGTGATCACGCTTAAGTTCAATGCCGGAACCAACATCGCCGAAGCCACCAACGACACGCGCGACAAGATAGACGCCATCCGCTCGTCGCTCCCCAAAGGGGTATCCACGCCGACCATCTTCAAATTCGGCACGTCCGACATCCCCATAGCCATCCTCTCCGTGGAGAGCCGGGAAAGCAGTTCGGCCTTGGCCAAGATACTCGACAACGAAGTGGTCAACCCCCTGGCCCGCCTGGAGGGCGTGGGCTCGGTGTCGGTGGCCGGCGCACGCAAACGCGTGATACAGGTCTACTGCGACCCGGCCAAGCTGGAGGCTTACGGGCTCACGATCACGCAGATCGAGCAAATCATTGCCGCCGACAACACCAATATCCCCGCCGGACAGATCGATCTCGGCACACGCACCAACTCGATACGCGTGCAGGGCGAGTATCGCGACCCTCAAGACATGGCGCGCATCGTACTCACGAGCGTCGGCGGACGCAGCATCTACCTGAGCGATGTGGCCGTCATACAAGACACCACCGCCGAACGTCAGCAAGAAAACTACACCAACGGCAAGAGCGGAGCCATCATCGTCATCAACAAACAGAGTGACGGCAACGCCGTGAAAGTGGCCGAGTTGGTGCGTGAGGAACTTCCCCGCATCATGAAAAACCTCCCCGGCGACATCAAGATAGGCTATCTCATCGAAACGGCCGGTTTCATCACCAACACCATCAACTCGCTGCAAGACACGATTGCGGTGACCTTCATCGTCGTATTCATCGTGGTGTATGTCTTCCTCGGGCGCGGCTCCGCAACACTCATCGTCGTGCTGACGATACCGGTGTCGCTCATCGGATCGTTCATTTACCTGATGGTGTCGGGCAATTCTCTCAACGTCATTTCGCTGTCGGCCCTTTCCATCGCCATAGGGATGGTGGTGGACGATGCCATCGTGGTGCTCGAGAACATCACCGGGCACATGGAGCGCGGCAGCTATCCCAAACCCGCCGCCATACACGGCACCAACGAGGTGGGCATCTCGGTCGTGGCCTCCACGCTCACCATGCTGGCCGTATTCCTTCCCCTGACCATGATCGGCGGAGAGAGCGGGCTGATGTTTCGCCAGTTGGGCTGGATCATGAGCATCGTGATGATTGTCTCCACCGTGGCGGCCCTTTCGCTGACGCCCATGCTGTCGTCGCAGCTGCTCAAGCGCAACAGCCGGCAG
>JBHAEN010000061.1:0-10015 GCA_041855645.1 Bacteroides sp.
AGGGCGTTGATTTCCGCATCCGTCACCCCTTCCTTCAGTTCCGTGCAGGTGATGTCTTTAAAGACAGTCAGCAGCCGGCGGTCAAGCTGCCTTTCCGCATTGCGCCGGAAGAACTCCATCTCATCGCAACTGACAAAGTTGCCCAGTCCGCTTTTGACGGCAAACTTTATTTTCGTGGGTTTCGACAGTCCCTGCGTGCCGAAAACCACTTTGCTCGGGGTTCCTTTTTGCAGAAAATCATACGACCCGTACAGTCGGTAATCCGTATCGCCCGATTCCATGACGTAGATGTCCAGCTGCCCGAAGTTTCCATTCCCGTTGCGAGTGTGGTAAACGCAGTAATCGATGTCCCGACTTCCGTCGAAGAAATACTCCAACGTCACGGGGAAATTGGCCGACTGATTCCAAACGGAGTGATAAGGCGTACCCCCGAAGCGTCCGTCATAGCTGTTCTCTATGCCCTGACCGGGCTGCTGCTCGCTGGCTCTTCCGCCCGTGGGAGTCACCTTGACATCGCCCTCTATGGCGACATCGGACACTCCCGAGGCTTTGGCCTGCTGCACGACCTCGCAGGAGGCCGTTACTTCGGGATACTGCGCGGCCGTAAAAGTGAACGTCGCCCTGCGCGCCTCGTAGGTGTCGTTCGGCTGCACGGTATAGGCGTGACTCTTGTCCGTAAAAGCGCGGGTGCGCGTCCTGTCCGCAATCCATGCGCTATTCTCGGAGCGGCTCACGGCATACTCCACATTGGCCGTAACCACGATGTCGAGCTCTCCGCCCCCGGGGCCTATATTCCGCACGGCATTCTGAATGAGAATGGCCGGCCCGTAGCCCAGTTGGCGCACTTTAATGATTTTATTGCCCAGCGTTGTTTTCACGGTGACCGTGGCGGTGCGGACTTCGGGTTCTTCACTGGCCTCGACCGCAATCTTTATACCGGCGGAAGAGCCCGAAAGATCCTTGGCCGCAAGACACCATGATTGGTCCGAGCTGACTTGCCAGGCCTCCCTGTCGAGCGTGGTCGACACCGGAATGCTTCTCGAAGTCTGTGTCTTTTCAAAATTTTGTTCCAAGGCAGATTCACTGATTTCAAACGTCGGTTGGGTTTGAGGCTCGACATTATCTTTACTGCAACCGCCCGTAAAGGACATCAGCAAGACGAAAGCGACCGATAAGTATTTTTTCATTTTTCTCTGTTTTTTAGATGGTGAACAAGGCCCTTCGGGGGCTGAAAACAAACGCCCGGAAACGTCGCGAAAGGCTGTCGGGAAGAAGGCAAAAGAGCCATATTAAACTCTTTTTCTGAGTAATGATATGGCTCTTTTCATGGCCGACGAGAGTGGCCGGGGGTCAATCAGTTTGTCCACAAGAGGAATTTACTCCACACAAAGAACTTGTTTCCGAGCTTGTTGCGGGTAACGGTGAAGCGCAAATACTTGAGCGGTTGTTCGCTGAAGAACACTTGCGAAGTATAAGGCGCATTGCCTCCTTCGGTCGGCAGACCTTGATTGATTGTGGCTATCGACGTAAAGTCGGTTCCGTTGGCGCTTCCGCTCACGATGATTTCGGCCGGAGCGGCATTGCCGTTTTCAAGCCGTGTCTGATAGTAGAACCGGAAAGCGGTGCATTCTTCGCTCAAGCTGACTTGCAGATAGTGCGCATCGGGCACGGCAACGCTCCATGCCGAATGGAAGAAGGTGCTGTTAACGTTGTCCAACAACCCTTCGTAAGATCCCTCGCTGGGCTCTTTGGCATTACTGGAGAGCATGCTCACCGTCAGAGCCGTGGCCGTGAGATTGGGGACATAGGCAATTCCCAACAGACAGGTGTTGCGCGTTTCGTCAATTTGGATGGCCGGTTGCGTGCAGCCGGTCAAAGCCACGGGAAGGATATAATATCCGTAAGCCAACTTCGTGCGGTCAACCACCACTTCAAGATCCGCCGTATTGTTGTTCGACGCAAACGCGACGGGCGATCCGAGCGTATAGGCATCGGCGGGAAGCAGCGTATGCTTCAGCACGCTTCCGTTGTTATATGCCGTCAGCAAACTTTCGTCCACTTCGACCGTGCAGTTGAAGTCCCACAAATTATCAATCGGCATGGTAAGGGGCAGGCGGAGGGTAATGAGGTCGGCCGAGGTTTCGCTCACTTCATTGGCCACATATCCGGTTGTCTCAAAATAAATGGTGGGAACCACCACCGTCGGCTTAATGAAAGCATGGCTCTTCAGGCTGTTGATCGAATCGGGCGACTGCACCAACCTTATGGGCAACACGTAGCTGCCCTCCGTTTTGTTCAGCAGATAGATTGCATCGGTTTTCAACTTGATGTTCAGATGCTTGTAGGCTTCGTCACTGCCGAATCCGAATTGCGTCTGCTCCAGCGTATAGCAGTCGGAAGGCAGGGCCACATAGTCGGTCTGATTCTCCAGATTGTATATGCCCAATGCGGCATCGTCCAGAACTTCCACTTCCACGGAGGTGGTTGCGTTGTAGTCCGATCCTCCTTTGTTGATCACGATATGATACTGCGCATCTTCTCCCGTCTTGTACAGAGTCAATGGGACTTCTCCACTCTGCTTGATGGAAAGGATGGTGCTGTAATCGCTCAGGAACTCATCCCTGTTATCTTCACAGGCTGTGCCGGCCGATAAGATTCCGCACAGCACGGTAGCTATCCATATATTTCTTGTTTTCATGTCAGATATTGATCATTGGGGTTTGTTGCTTATTGTTTTTTACCATCCGTAGTTTTGAATCAGCAGTTTGTTTCTGTCCAACTCACGTTGCGAGAACGGATACAGGAAATGCTTGGGCTGGAAGACGCGGGTTTCAAAAACCGTGCGCTGCCAGAACTCGTCGGGGGTCACCGTTCCGCTTCCGGGCGCCTGCGTGTTCATGCCATACATGGGGCCTCCGTCGGTTTCGGTGGCAATCATCCACGTGCGGGTGTCGAAGTAGCGATGATTTTCAAAAGCCAGCTCAATGCGACGTTCCCGGCGGCAGAGTTCGATGAGACGTTCCGTGTCGCCCACGGCTTCGGGATAGACTTCGGTGATGGCGGTCAGTCCCACGCGTTCGCGGATTTGCTTCCACACCTCCATCGCTTCATCTTCATAGCCGGCAGGCAGAGTCACCCCGTGTCTTTTGCATTCCAGCACCGATTCGATAAAGTTCAAATACACTTCGGCCAGGCGGAAAGTCGGGAAGGTGATGGTTCCCCATGTGCCCGCGGTCGAGTTTACCGTATGGTCATAGAAGCGGTTAATCAAGTAGCCCGACTTCGGATAGTCGTGAGATTTATTGGAGTTCGCTCCTTTGGCGAAAGAAATCATCACCCAGTTATTTCCGTTGTAGAACCAGCGGCTGCCGCCGAAGAACACCGACACATAGAAGCGGGGTTCGCGGTTCTTGTACATGTCGGGGGCGGTGAGCGAGTAGGCCGCCGCATTGCCCCATGCGGGATAGGTCCACGTCGTTTTCCTGAATTCGTCTTCGCTATAACCCGACGCGGCATCGATGACGGGCGTTCCGTCTTTCCGATAACCCGTAATGGGGTAACGTCCGTTGCTCATGGCGTAGGCGTCCACTTGTTGTTGCGTAGGCCCCACGCCGCCGTAGGCCAATCCGGAAAGCCCCGTGGGCACCGTGTGCACGCCCAGGGTGAAACGATTGCCGCTTTGAGCATTGCCCGCCACCCAAATCAGTTCCTTGTTCCACAACGTCTGCGTGATTCCGTAGTAGTTCTGATAAGGATTGTTGTTCGCGCTTTTATACAGTTCGTACAAACCGCTGTCCATGACCTTCTTGGCGGCTTGGGCGGCTTCGAGCCATTTGTTGGCGTCGTAGGTTTGCGGGAACAGTTGCGTTCCGTCGGGATTGCGCAGCGCGGCATAGAGCGTGTTGCCGTTAAAGAGGTCGCGTGCCGAATAGAGTTTCAGGCGGGAAATGACGGCGTGGCATGCGCCCTTGGTCACCAGTCCTTTTTCATCATCGCTTTCCCAGGTGCTTTTGATGGCGGCATCTTCCGCACAGGCATTCATCTCGCTCACCACGTAGTCGACACACTCGTCCCACGTGTTGCGCGGGCGATAGAGCGACTCGGTGCTGGCGGTGAAGTCGATCAGTTCGTCGCCGAGCAGGAACACGGGGCCGTAGATGCGCATCATCATGAAGTAATAATATGCCCGGGCAAAGCGAGCGTGCGCTTTCCACATTGCCAGATCTTCTTTCAGCAGCGTGGGGTCGTTTTGCAGGCATCTGTCGGCATTTTGCAGAAAGAGGTTGCACTCGCGTATGCCGTTGTAGTAGGTTCCCATCTGATAGTAGGGCACGGCAGAAGGATTCCACGAGCCGAAGTTGATCCAACGCGTATCCCGGTTGTAGACCACGGAAGCCTCGTCCGAAGCCCCTATCCACGGGGAGTAGTTGAACTGGGTCGCATCGTTGGGCAGGAAGCTCATGGCATTGAGCCAATATCTTTTGGTGTCTTCCTTGGACAGCCAGACTTTATCGAAGTTCAGTGCCTCGTCTTCTTGTTTGTCAAGAAAATCTTCGCAAGAGCCGAGTGTCATGCTTGCGACTCCGCAAAGCAGCAGGAATAGTTTCTGTATGGTTGTTTTCATAACGGTATTGTCTTTATTAGAAGTTTGCATTAAAACCGACGGTTACGACTTTTGCCGGAGGATATCCGCTGCCGTCGCTGTTCCCCTTTTCCGGGTCCCACAGTTTGAAGTCGCTGAAAGTAAGCAGGTTGCTTCCCGTCAGATACAGACGGAACGATTTGATGAACGATTTGCCGAGTACGCTCTTCGGCAGGTTGTAACCGATTTCAAAGTTCTTCAAACGCAAGAAACTTCCGCTACGCAGGTTCCATGTGGATGTTTGGCTGTTGTTCGACGAACCGGCTCCTCCCGATATGCTCAGGCGGGGATAGATGGCCGCCGCGTTTTGCTCGGGCGTATTGGTTGTTTTCCATACGTTGTCGTACATATCGGCATTGATGCCCGATCTTTCGAGGTTTCCGGAAGAGAAGGGCAGCATGGACAGTCCGCCGTAGAAGAAGCTGGTGTGTCCCACACCCTGAAAGAAGACGTTGATGTCCCATCCCTTCCACTCGGCCGTGGCTCCGAATCCGTAGATGATTTCGGGCAGGTTCGTGTAGCCGATGGCCACGCGGTCGTAAGTGTTTATCCTGCCGTCGCCGTTGATGTCCTGATACTTGATGTCGCCCACGCGATACTCGCCGAACTCTTGCACGGGGCTGTTGTCGATGTCTTCCTGATCCTTGAAGAGTCCCAAGGCTATCAAGTCTCCCCGTCTTTTCCAAAAGGCTTGCCTATTTTGTTCTGGTATTTATATTGCCAGTCGGGTTCGTCGTTGTTGAGCAGTTTGTTGCGGTTGTAAGTCAGGTTTCCGCGTGCGGTGACTTTCACCTGCCCGATGCTTTGCGCATACTCCAGCGTTCCGTCCACACCTTGGTTCAGCGTTTCGCCGATGTTGGTGTAGGGTATCGTGCTCAAGCCGGCGATGGCGGGCAATCCCGCACGTTGCAGGAAGATGCCCGTGCGTTTTTCGCGGAAGTAATCGGCCTGAATCTTCAGTTTGTTGAACAGCGAGATTTCCAAGCCGATGTTGGTTTTCAACGCCTCTTCCCACGACACGTTCAGGTTCTCCACGTCGCCCATGCGAATGCCGGTTCCGCCGGCTCCGCCGGACACGCCGTAATTCCACGAACCGGAATTGACAATCGTGGGTTCGAACATCCAGCGTCTTTCTCCGCCGATGTCCTGATTGCCCACTTTACCGTGCGAGGCTTTGAATTTGAGCAAATCCACGGTCTTGGTCAAGGGTTCGAACCATTTTTCGTTCGACACCATCCAACCCACGGCCACGGCCGGGAAGAAGCCGAAACGGTGTCCGCGGGCAAAGTTTTCCGACCCGTTGTACCCCATGTTGCCTTCCAGGAAATACGTGTCTTTGAAAGCATAGGTTATGCGTCCGGCAATTCCCTGATTTTTATAAGGAAGCGATTTGAATTTATCGTTTTCCTGTGTGCGGTTGTGTATTTTGTGATTGTAGAGGAACAGCGCGCCCACACGGTGTTTCTCGTCGAAGAGGCGCGAGTAGTTGAGCGAAGCCTCCATGTAGGTGGTCATCGTTCCGTCGGTGGTGCGGGAGTATTGCAACTCTTTTTGGCCGGCGTAGATGGGATTTCCGAAAATCAAGTTGCCGTCGGCATCGCGCCCCGTGGCATGATACTGTTCGGGAGTTTTCGTGCGTATTTGCTCGGAGGTGTTCCAAGCGTCCCACGAGAATTTCACGTTGGCGCTCAGCCCCTTCAGGGGTTCCCAGAGTTTACCGATGTCCTGCGTCAGCCCGACAAGTGCCTGCGAGGAGTTCCAGAACTGCTCCCTGTATCCGGAGTGCACCAACAAGTTCCAAGGATTGAATCCGCTGGCCGCCGAAGGGGCGGAGATGGTTCCGTCGGAATATTCCACCGGGAAGGCATTGGGAGAAACGCCGAAAGTGTAGAACCAAATGTCGTCTTTATCGGCTCCGGGACCGAACGACTGCTCGTAGATGTTGGCCAGATTCACGTTCAGCATGGTGGACGGCGTGAGCGAGAAGTCGATATTGGCGCGGAACGTATATTTGTTGTAGTTTATGGAAGTGTTGTAGTCGTAGCGGTCGCCTGCTTCTTTGAAGATGGAGCTTTCGTTGTAGTAGCCCCCGGAGATGTAGTATTTGGCAATTTCACCCCCCCCACTTACATTTAAGTTAATTTTCTTATTATAAGCGAAGTCCCTGTAAAGTTCGTCGATCCAGTTCACGTTCGGATAAAGGTCGGGGTCGCTTCCGTTGCGGTATTTTTCGATGACTTCGGCCGAATAGTATTGCGTTCCGCTGGCTTCATTGTAGAGTTCGGCCCATTGGGCGGAGTTGGCAAACTCCGGCATGCGGGTGGGCGAAGTCATGCCGAATTCGGTGCGCAGGTTCAAACGCGGTTTTCCTTCCACCCCTTTTTTGGTCGTGATCAGGATGACGCCGTTTGCGCCGCGAACCCCGTACACGGCCGAGGCCGAAGCGTCTTTCAGGATGGAGAAGGAGGCGATGTCTTCGGTGTCGACCAAGTCGAGGTCGCGTTCAATGCCGTCGACCAGCACCAGCGGCTTGCTTGTACCTTTGAAGGAAGACACGCCGCGGATGTAGAAGTCAGCCGCCCCCGATTTTCCCGGCTCGCCCGAACGGGTGACCGCCACAACGCCGGACAACTGACCGGCCAGCGCCGTGGAAATGGAAGCGCCCGAAACGTTGAGTTTTCCCACGTCGAGTGTGGATATGGCTCCCACCACACTCTCCTTCTTCTGGCTGCCGTAGCCCACAACCACCACTTCATCCAGGGTTTCGGAATCGGGCAGCAGAGTCACGTTCATGGTGGTCTGGTTGCCGATGGCCAATTCCTGCTTCTTCATGCCGATGTACGTAAACTCCAGCACGCCGCCGACACCGGTCACCGTGATGGAGTAATTTCCGTCGAAATCCGTGACGGTTCCCGTCGAGCTGTTCTTCAGCCAGATGTTGGCGCCGATGATGGGTTCTTTGGTTTCGCCGTCGATGACCTGACCCTTGATGACGCGCTTCTGTTGTTGTTGCTGCTGTTGCTGCGCCTCGGCCTTCTTGACGCTCAGAATAACCTCATTTCCCTTTACGACATAGTTCACGCGACTTCCCTCGAACAACTCTTTGAGGACTTCGTCGATGGAGCCTTTCACGTTAAAATTCTTTTTGGCGGATTCTTTCAAATCCGATGCGGTATAGAAGAACGTGTAGTCACTGTTCCGTTCGATTTGTTCAATCGCTTGTTTCATGGTAATGCTTTCTCCGCGCAGCGTCACTTGCTTTTGGGCGGCCAGTAGGGCGAGCGGGAAAAAGAAGAGGATCAGCAAGCAAGTCCTGAGCGAATATTGCTTGCACAATGTAGGTGAGTTTCTCATGCTTGGGCACTTTTAAGAATTAAACATGTTTTTGATGGTTGCTTTTTTTTATTGACTTATTCGGATTATTCCGTTTTTTTCCCGATAACGAATGCCTAAACTGAAGCAGATTTTCTCGATGACGTCCGTCAAAGACTCGTCGTGACGTATGCTGCCCGAAAAGGTGGAACGAACGTCCACGCCCTCGTCCACCTCGATGGTGACGGCATACAGGTGAGCGATGTTGTCGAGCAACTGTTGCAAGGGAATTTCCGAGAAGCGGTACTTGCCGTCGCTCCACGTGACGCCGTTGATTTTCACCAACGTCACGGCATGTGCTTCGGCCGGACGATAGAGTATTTTCTCGGAAGGATTCATGGCGATGCTCCGGCCCGCGGACTCGATGTTGAAATCGACCCTGCCTTCAAACAGCGTCACTTCCTGCGCACCCGAGTCGCTCTGCGACACCCAAAAGGTGGTTCCCTTCACTTCGACGAAGGCATCGTCGCTGATGTAGACCCTGAAAGGGGTGTCGCCGTGCTTGCGGACTTCAAAGAGCGAACGTCCCTTGAGCCTGACGACGCGGTCGGTCGCAAACGAACCGGTGTAAGACAGGCTGCTTCCTTTCTGCATATAGACGCGGGTTCCGTCGGGCAAGTCATACCGCCTGCCTTCTTCCGCCCGAACCGTGACATACTCCTCACCGGCCGCCTGCCCCGCTCCGAAGCGGAGCAACAAGCCCACCCCCACGACGAGGAGCACCGAAGCGGCCGCCACCCAAGCATAAGGATGGAGCAGACGACGCCGCGGACGGGGAAGACAAGCGCGGCTCACCTTCTTCCAGATGCGGGCTCCCGCAAAATCGGAAGGCTCATCCCGACGGGCCGACTGTTCCCACTGTTCGCGAAGATACCGTTCCATGTGCTCCGTATGCAGCAATTCGTCTTTTTCCCCGTTGTCGATTGTTCCCGATAAAAGTTTCCGCAACAATTCTTCTGTTCTGTTTTTCATCATGGTTTGCCTTAATCTGAAAATAAATACACGCATAACCGGCAAAACCCCACATCACATTTTCTTTTTTTATTTTTTTTGCTTTTCTTTGTGTACACATTTCATGACTTCACGCTTCTAAACGATGGTTGGGAATGCGTTTAGAGCCGTTTGGCCCTTTTTTCCGGAAGCCTATGAACGAACAGGAAACAGTAACCAGACTGAAAGCCGGCGATGAAAAAGCCTTCTCCGAGACGTATCGGCGATATTGGAGACAAGTCTATAATTTCACGCAACTGTACATCACCTCCTCCACCGACGTGGCGGAAGTCGTACAGGAGGTTTTCGTAAAGCTGTGGGAGAGTCGCGACAAACTGGATGCGACCAAGAATCTGGACGGACTGCTGTTCATCATGACCCGCAATCTCATTTTCAATCATTCGCGAAAGAACCTCAGCCGGGAAGCCTTCAAAATCCACGTTCTGGCCTCCATGGAAACGTCATACAGCATCGACAAAGAGATAGAAGCCGACGACCTGAGGACACACATCGAGAAAATCGTTTCCCTCATGCCGCCCCGACGGCAGTTGGTCTTCCGCATGAGCCGCGAACAGCACCTCAGCCGGAAGGAAATAGCCCGACGGCTGTCCATCACGGAAAAAGCCGTGGACAGGAGCCTCACCCTGGCACTGGATTTTCTGAAAGAGCACTTGCCGCTGTTCGTGATTTTCATGAACACATAGCACACGCCCGACACATGTTCACGGTGCGTTCCGACGTCACGGCCGGGACGTCGGGCATTCATTTCCATCTCTTGCCGTCGTCCGCCAAAAGCGTGAAGCCTTCGGTTCTCCCCGTTCGCGCCATAGCGGCCAATGAGCCCACCCCTTCTCTTGGGGAGAAGCAAGCCCCCGCCTGAGCGATTTTTCACCCGTTCCACCCCTACCCCCGACATTCTCTTTTTCTTACACGATTTTCCCGATTTCCGAAATGCGCGCAATTCACGCGTCAAACACGTGCACTTGACGTCTGAAACACGTGCATTTCAGA
>JBHAEN010000062.1:0-8750 GCA_041855645.1 Bacteroides sp.
GGTGGGAACGCTGTTCGCCGTAGCCGCCTTCGCGATTGTACGACGGACGACCGTAAGTGTTTTCTTTCCGGGGATACCTGTTACCGTCTCGGCCGGCATCGGAATGCTCTTCGTTGTTGTAGGAATTTACATTCCAATCTTCGTTTTCTGTACTCATTGTTTATTCGAATAAAAAATTAGACTTTAGGTCTCACGACCTCTTCATATCTCACAATATATTATATATGTATGCATTGTTCATGCTCCGGACTGTCCCGCGGGGTGTGTTCAGACGCCCGTGTAGGTGTGCGGAGTGATGGCTCTCAGTTCGGCCTTGACCGTTTCGCTCACATCGAGCCGGTCGATGAAGTCGCGAATGGACGTTTCGGTTATGGCCTGATTGGTCCGTGTCAGGGCTTTCAAGGCTTCGTAGGGGTTGGGATAGGCTTCGCGACGCAGTATGGTCTGTATGGCTTCGGCCACAACGCTCCAGCAGTCGTCGAGATCGCGGGCGATGGCGCTTTCGTTGAGCAGAAGTTTGCCGAGGCCTTTCAACGTGCTTTGCAGGGCGATGACGATGTGTCCGAACGGCACGCCCACGTTGCGAAGCACGGTGGAGTCGGTCAGGTCGCGTTGCAGTCTCGACACGGGAAGTTTGGCCGCCAGATGTTCGAGTATCGCGGAGGCGATGCCCAGATTGCCCTCGGCGTTTTCAAAGTCGATGGGGTTTACCTTGTGCGGCATTGCGCTCGACCCCACTTCGCCGGCCTTGATTTTCTGCTTGAAGTACTCCATGGAGATGTACTGCCAGAAGTCGCGGTTCATGTCGATCATGATCGTGTTGAGGCGTTTCATTGCATCGAACACGGCCGAGAGATTGTCGTAGTTCGAAATCTGTGTGGTATAGGCTTCCCGTTCCAGCCCGAGTTTGTCGGCCACGAAGCGGTCGCCGAAGTTTTTCCAGTCCACGGCGGGATAGGCCGCATGATGGGCGTTGTAATTTCCCGTGGCGCCGCCGAATTTGGCCGTGATCGGGCAGGCTTTCAAGGCGTCGAGCTGTTTTTCGAGGCGATAGGCGAAGACCATCACTTCTTTGCCGAGACGCGTGGGCGAGGCGGGCTGGCCGTGTGTCTTGGCCAGCATGGGGATGTGTGCCCATTCCGCGGCGCATGCTTTCAGCCGGGCGATGAGTTCTTCGACCAACGGGTAGTAGACGTCGGCGAGAGCTTCTTTCACGGAGAGGGGTACGGAGGTGTTGTTGATGTCTTGCGAGGTCAGTCCGAAGTGTATGAACTCCTTGCAGGCGTCCATGCCTTCCATCCGGTCGAAGGCTTCTTTGAGGAAGTATTCCACGGCCTTGACGTCGTGATTGGTCACGCTTTCGATGTCTTTCACCCGACGGGCGTCTGCCTCGGAGAAATTGCGGTAGAGGTTCCGAAGGGCTTCAAACCGGGATTTTTCCACGTTTTTCAGTTGCGGCAAGGGTAATTCGCAGAGCGCAATGAAGTATTCCACTTCGACCTGCACGCGGTATTTTATCAAGGCAAATTCGGAAAAGAAGGCTGCCAAAGCCTCCGTTTTTCCTCTGTAGCGGCCGTCGATAGGGGAAACGGCCGTCAAAGCATCGAGTTTCATAAATGTCTTTCTCAGATAATTATCGAGTGGCAAAGTTAAGGGTTTTTCCTGAGTAATGAGAAAAAACGGGGCGGAAAGTTATCGGCGAATGTGCAGAAAACGGCAAACTTCGGGGCTTTGATCCGTAGTTATCGTGCGTATGTGTTTGGGAGTATTGTTGTCGTCCGCCAAAAGCGCGAAGCCTTCGGCTCTCCCCGTTCGTCGTGTTTCCGGCAATGAACCTATTCCGGTTCTTGGGAAGAAACAAGCCCCGCCGGGGGAGGTTTTCCGCCTGTCCGGTTCCGCGCTCCGACATTCTTCTTTTTTTACACGATTCGACCCGGTTTCCGAAGTGCGCGCACTTGACGTCTGAAATGCGCGTGTTCAATCTCTGAAATGCACGTGTTTCAGACGTCAAGTGCACGCATTTCAGACGTCAGATGCGCGCATTTCGGAAAAGCCCTCCCGGAGGGGCTTTGGAGAGGGGCGAAATCCCGCCCGGTTCCGAGACCGGCTTCGCAAGAAGCGTTGAAATAACTTTACAGTCAGCGACGCCGAAAGGTGTGTTTCGCCGTTTCCCGACCCGACTTGTCGAATATCCGTATCTGCAACTCGCCGGCATCGGCTTTTCCCGAGAGAATCCGGTCGTGTGCATTGACGAGAATGGGGAACCTGATGTTGTCCGAAGGGGGTGCGTACATGTATTTGTGCATGTGTCCGCACAGCATGAGGTCGGCTCCGGCCTCGTTGATGAGGGGGACGAATTTCTCGAGCACTTCGCGTTGCCCGTGCCACATGCCTTCTTCGTCGGCAATGGGCGGTATGTGGCAGACGATGACTTTGAAGGCCGCTTCCGTGTATTCGGCCGACCGCAACGCTCCGCGCAGCCATTCCGCCTGCTCGTCGCGGTAACGGTCATAGTCGGCCAGACTGTTGTACTCGATGTCGCTGTCGGGTTTGTCCTCTCCCGAGTCGAGCACCACGAAGCAGACGGGGCCGTTGCGAAACATGAAGTACGGGTGAGGCATGTTCGGCGAGAAGTAGCGTTGGAAATGTTCGGCCACGGCTCCGCGCGTCTCGTGGTTGCCGCGGGCGTAATAGACGGGGGTTTCCTTGGCGAAAGCCACCACGGCCGAATCCATGAATCCGGAGAAGACGACTTCCTGACTTTTGAAGAAGGTCACCATGTCGCCGTTGAAGAGCACGAGGTCTTGCTTCCCCTCCACCTTTCCGAACAGCAGGGGAACGTCTTCGGCGCGGTTGTGAATGTCGTTCAGCATGACGAACGAAAGTTCCTTCCGGTTGCGGTCGTTGGTGGTGAAGACGGGCGGCTGCTCGCCGTAGACGTCGGTTGCCGCGAGGTTGCCGTAGTGCAGTTGGAATCCGTCGAACGAGAGCACCTCACGGGCGTAGACGCGGTAGCGGTATCTCGTTCCGGGGCGCAGGCCGGTGAGGCGCACGGTGTGAACGGTGTCTCTGCGCTTCAGCCCGTTGACCGTGTCGTAGAACTTGGGACGTTCCTGCGCATAGAAGTTCGTCCCGTCGTCGGGGGCCAGTTCCACCCAGCCCACGGAGGGCTTGTTCGCCACCCAGACGATGGTGACTTCCGTTTCGCCGAGATTCTGCAGATAGGGGCCGTGCCGGATGTCCAGTTTATCCTGCGCAAAAGCGTTCGCCGCGCTCCACAGCCCGAAGAGCATGGCGAGAAAGATTCGACAGTGCATGTTCATGATGAGATGGTCTTCGTATGATCGACTCCAAAGGTAAACCTTTTGCAACGGCTAACGCACTTCGGGCTTGACATTTAACATTCCGCCTTCGTTGTACTGCTGATTGTTGGGCAGGTCGCCGCGTCCCACGCCTTCGGTCATCAGTGCCTTGAGTTCGGGCAGGTGCGAGCGGTAGATGCTCCGCGGGTCGACGCCGTGTTTGCGGCACAGGGAAGCGGCCATGCCGACCACTTCGCCCATCATGCCCGTGGTGCGCATGACGCGGACGGTTCCGAGCGCGACGTGCGTGACGCTGACGTTGCGCCCCGCCATGAAGAGATTGTCGACATTGCGGGAGTAGAAACAGCGGTAGGGAATGGGGTAAGGATAGATGACGATGTGCCGGGCCACGGACTTGAATTCTTTTCCGGGGAAGCGTGCCGTGTTTTCGGGATCGGGATAATGAAGGTCGATGCTCCATGTCGCGGCGGCGGTTCCGTCTTCGTGAACGACATGCCTGCGCAGGTCGTCTTCCTTGAGGATGTAATCGCCCAGCAGACGGCGCGACTCCCGTTTGCCCGCCACGTAGGCCACCCAGCCCAGTTTGCGGCGGCGGTAGTCGGCATTGTCCGCGAGGCGGTTTTTCAGGTAGCTCCAGTTGGAGTAGACCACCAGCAGGCCGTAATCGCGTATGCGTTCGAATCCGCCGATCGGGTCGGCCGACATTCCCGTCTCCCACGTCCATTCGCCCATCGTGACCTTCTCGCAGGTTTCATCGTCGAAGACCATGCCGTACTCGAACACCGGGAAAGCGGAGGGCTTTTCCGTTTCGACGGAGTACCACTGCACGGAGGCTCCCATCATCAGGCTGTCGGGGGTTTCGGGGGCGGTGCTTTCGCCGAACTCGTCGCGCGACTCCCTTCCGATGCGGTAGTCTGCTCCCGCCAGAAACCCTACGGTTCCGTCGCCGGTGCAATCGGCAAAGAGGGGGGCTTCAAACAACAATTCTTCTCCCGTTTCCGTATGCCGGGCAGTGACCGACCGGATGCGGTTTCCTTCTTTCGACACGGCAAAGGCCCTGAAATTCGGGAACAGGGTGATGTTCGGTTCGTTCTTCAAGACTTGCAGCTTTTTGTCGTCCTCATAGAAATCGCCGGGGCGGGCATTCCCTTCGCGCGAGGGGCCGAACTCTTTCTGCAAAGCTCCCAGGGCTTTGTAGGGGCCTATCTCGATGCGTCCGCCCAAGTGTACGCGCACTTCCGAACTGTTGTTTCCTCCCCACACGGGACGATCGTTGATCAGCGCGACCCGACAGCCCAACCGGGCCGCCGAGAGGGCCGCACTCATTCCGGCCACGCCGCCCCCCGCCACGACAAGGTCGAAACGCCCTGCCGAGGGAGCTTCGTCGGGAAGGTTCAGCAGACGGCGACGCAGGGCGGCAAGCCCGGCCGCATCGGATGCGGGAACGGCGTGTCCGTCGGTTGTGAAATAGATGGCGTCGCAGCGTCCGTCGAACCCCGTGAGGTCGTGCAGCTTGAGCGTGACCGTTTCTTTGCGGAGCGTCACCTTGCCGGCATACTGCCACATCCATTCGGTTCCTTCGACTCCCAGCGTCGCACCCAGCCTCTTTCCGCCGACGGAAAGGGCAAACTTTCCCGGTCCTTCTCCCCGTTTCCAGGGAGAAGTCCAGTTATAGGTGCGGACATATACGTGATATTCGCCCTTCTCGGGTACGGCGACCTCGGTCCGGGCATCGTCCACGGAGACTCCCATTCCGTGAGCCAGCAGGTAGGAAGAGCCCATGACGTCCATAAACTGCTGATCGACCACCCATCCGCCTTTGCGGACGAAGCTCTCTGCTTCGACAAGGAATTCGGCGGCACGCAACGGGACGAGGGTGAGGGTGAGGAGGAGAGCGATCAGTTGGATATTCTTTGTATTCATGATGTAGGACAAAATAAGGATGTGGAACGAAAACTACGTTTTGATTCAGCAGACCGGTACCGGAAACAATGTTCTTTCAGCTTTCTCCTTCGACAAACTCCTCCAGGAACAGGTGTTCGCCGTCGAAAACCGCATAAGAGAAATACGTGATCCAGTCGCCGAGAATCAATACGCGGGCTGTCGGAGCGATCATCAAATCCAATTCGATGTGCCGGTGTCCGTACAGGAAAAAGTTGATGGCGGGATGATCTTTCAGATAGGCTTTGGAGTAGAGCACGAGATGTTCTTTGTCTTCTCCCAAGTATTCGGGTTCTTTGGCATCCGCCCGCTTCAGCCGACTGTGCTTGGCCCACGAGAGTCCCAGCTCCATGCTCCAACGGGGATGCAGCATGGAAAAGAGGGTTTGAAGGGTACGGCTGCGAAAGGCGTGGCGCAGCAGTTTGAACTTCTTGTCCGGGTCGCCCAGCCCGTCGCCATGAGCCAGATAGAATTCTTTGCCGAAGATTTCCACCGTCTGGGGCTGGTGATGGATGATGACGCCGCATTCGCGGGTCAGGTAATCTCCGCACCACAAGTCGTGATTGCCCACGAAAAAGTGCACTTCCACTCCCCTATCGGTCAGTTCGGAGAGTTTGCCGAGAAAGCGGGTATATCCTTTCGGCACGACATGGCGGAACTCGTACCAGAAATCGAACATGTCGCCCAGCAGATAGACGGCCGAGGCCTTGTGCTTGATGTGATCGAGAAAGTTCACCAAACGCCGTTCGTGCATGCGGCCGTGCTCGATGGCGCGAGAACCGAGATGCGCGTCGGAGAGGAAGTAGACATTCTTCATGACAGTTGTATTCGTGAGGGGAGAGGGCGCGTAAACGGGGGAAGGTTACAGGAATCCGAGCTCGAGTTTGGCCTCTTCGGTCATCATGTCTCTGTGCCATTCGGGTTCGAAAACCAGATTGAGAGTGACCGAGTTGACGCCGTCGACCGATGCCACCTTCTGGCGAACGTCTTCCATAATGAAGTCGGCGGCGGGACAATTCGGGGCGGTCAGGGTCATGTCGATGACCAAATCGCCCGCATCGGAGAGGTCTATTTTATAGATAAGTCCCAAGTCGTAGACATTGACCGGTATTTCGGGGTCGTATACTGTCTTGATCATCGTGACAATCTTCTCTTCGATATCTATTTTTTGCATAGTTCTTCTTCTTTTGAGTTTCGGCACAAATATAAGCATAAAAGCAACAAGTGCAAGAATTGCCCCGGATGATTCGCAAGGGACTCTGCCGCGAGCGATCAGAGCAAGCCCTCGTCGGCGAAGCTGTAATAGCGGTCTTCGCCCGTGATGATGTGGTCGACGAGCCGTATGCCCATGATTTTCCCCGAAGCGGCGATGCGTTCGGTCAGCCTGCGGTCTTCCTCGCCGGGCAGAACATTGCCGGAGGGGTGGTTGTGGACAACGGCTATTTGCGTGGCATTTTGCAGGAGGGCTTCGCGAAACAGGCGGCGGACATCGACATACGTGCCGTCGATACCGCCCGTACTCAGGCGCACGCTGTCGATGACGCAGCACGCATGATTGAGCATCAGCAGCCGGAATTCCTCGTGGTCGAGGTCGCAAAGCTGCGGATGGAAAAGCTCGTAAATGTCTTTCGAGCAGAGGATGCGGACACGTTTGCGGGCTTCTTGCAGTTTGCGCCGTCGTCCCAGTTCGAGGGCGGCCATGAGCGTCAGGCTTTTGGCCGGCCCCATGCCTTTGAACTCGCGGTAATCATGCAGCTGCCATTTGGCAAGGGTGTTGAGATTGTTGCCACATCGGGCGAGCAGCCGGCGCATCAGCTCCACGGCACTCTCCTCCGTATTGCCCGAACCGATGAGGATGGCCATCAGTTCGGCATCGCTCAGGGCTTCGGCTCCTTTTTCCATCATCTTCTCGCGCGGGCGGTCTTCCGCCGCCCAACGGTTAATGGCCAGTTTCTCTTTGTTTTCCATGTTCGTGTTTTACCAAGTATCGTCCTCGTGGGCTTTACGGGCGTTCCATGCGGGGACTTCTTTTCACCTCTCCCTCAATCGGTTTGCGGGTGCTTTCCAAAAGGTAGCGGGTCACTTTGTCGTGTGCAACGGTCTTTCGCCGGCTCCGTTCGTAAACGGTTTGCACCGAAGCTGCCGCCCAACAGAAGATACCGAGACATAAGATTATCTGTTTCATGGCAATGCGATGGTTTATGACAACGTTCCGAATGGAAAGCGGGTAAAGATAGGAAACGTTCCGCAAACGACCAACATTCGTCCCTCTTGTTCTTTCCTTTCATGGTTTTCCCCTGAAAAACAATCGCCGTTTTTTGCACTTCGATTGGGAAAGCACACGGCATTCGACATGCCTTGCAGACACCCGGCACACTACCGCTTCACATCCGGCAGGCGGTTTCCCTCGGCAACCGGATTCCAGCCGTCTTCGCCCTTCAGCACATCGGCCGGTTCATAGCCTTTCGGGTGTTTCAGTTGTCGGGAGTAAGAAGCCCGCATCCGCGGATTCGCGCCTGCGCCTCTGCTGTCGTATTCGGCATAGAACACCGTTTTCTCGGCTTCTTTCTTGTTCCAGTTGTCCCATCCTTCGGGCACGATGTGCGCTCCCAGTTCGCAACGGATGAAAACCGCCTTTGCATGTGGCCTCCACGGGCGGGAGAGGTAGACCTTCGTCACGCCTTCGTCGGCAGTCAGGACACAGTCGCAGAAGACGTAGCCGTACTTCTTTCCCTCATCGGTGGAGGGAGCGGTCACGTAGCCGTTGCCTTTGCTGTGAATCCGGCAACGATTGAAGACTGCCGTAGACCAGCCGAATATGAAGTCGACGGTTCCTTCGATGTAACAGTCTTCGTAATACTGCCTGCTCCGAGAGGCGTAGGTATAGAGCGTATCCTGAAATCCGAGGAAGCGGCAGTGCTTGAAGAACACGCGATCGGCCGCGACGAAGCAGGCCACAGCCTGCCCCACAGGCCCCGCCGCATTCCGGAACGTGAGATTCTCGGCGTAGAAATCGTCGGCGTAGATGTAACATCCTGCCGAACCCGAAGTGCCGGTCTTCTCGCCGAAACGATTGGGTTTGTCGGCATAATCGTCGTAAGAGAGTACGGTTCCGTCTTCACCGAACAGGGCCACGCCCGCTTTACTGGCGGGAACGACAAGCTTCTCCCGGTACGTTCCGCGCCTGACGAGAATGGTTGTGCGGGCATTCTTCCGCATGTCGGGCACGGCATTGACGGCTTCCTGAAGGGTGAAAAGGTCGCCGCTGCCGTCTTGCGCCACCACAAAATCGTAATGGCGCACGTAAGGAGCAAGGGCGGGAATCTCGCGGACCATGGCATCGGCAGCCAACGAAGCGACCCGACGCGCACCATATATATTAAGGTGTGTGTTGTCTTCACGTCCTTGCGGGAACGCGGGAACACGACCGGGCGGAACGAACATGAAGAGTTCTTTGGACGCCTCAGGCCCGAGTCCCTGCACCAA
>JBHAEN010000063.1:0-8207 GCA_041855645.1 Bacteroides sp.
GGCGAAGTGGAGCGTGTGCTCAATATGGCCGACGGCTGCATCCTGCTGGTCGATGCCTTCGAAGGCCCCATGCCGCAGACGCGCTTCGTGCTGCAAAAGGCTTTGGAAATCGGGCTGAAGCCCATCGTGGTGGTCAACAAAGTGGACAAGCCGAACTGTCGCCCCGAAGAGGTGTATGAAATGGTGTTCGACCTGATGTTCAGCCTGAATGCCACGGAGGAACAACTCGACTTTCCCGTCATCTACGGATCGGCCAAAAACAACTGGATGGGAACGGACTGGAAGCAACCGACCGACAGCATAGCTCCGCTGCTCGACTGCATCCTCGACAACATTCCGGCTCCTCAACAGCTCGAAGGAACGCCGCAGATGCTCATCACCTCGCTCGATTATTCTTCCTACACGGGACGCATAGCCATCGGACGCGTACATCGCGGCACGCTGCGCGAGGGAATGAACGTGTCTTTGACAAAGCGCAACGGAACGACTCTGAAAACCAAAATCAAAGAACTGCACGTTTTCGAAGGACTGGGAAGGGTCAAAACGACCGAAGTTTCTTCGGGCGACATCTGTGCCCTGATAGGCATAGAAGGCTTTGAAATCGGCGACACGGTGTGCGACTTCGAAAATCCCGAGGCCCTGCCGCCCATCGCCATCGACGAGCCGACGATGAGCATGCTTTTCACCATCAACGATTCGCCCTTCTTCGGCAAAGACGGCAAGTTCGTCACCTCGCGCCACATCCACGACCGCCTGATGAAAGAACTCGATAAGAACCTCGCCTTGCGCGTGAGCAAAAGCGAAGAAGACGGCAAATGGGTCGTTTCAGGTCGTGGCGTACTCCACCTGTCGGTGCTCATCGAAACCATGCGTCGCGAAGGATACGAACTGCAGGTGGGACAGCCTCAGGTAATCTACAAAGAAATCGACGGCGTTCGTCACGAACCCATCGAAGAACTGACCATCAACGTACCCGAAGAATATTCAAGCAAAATCATCGACATGGTAACGCGGCGCAAAGGCGAAATGGTGAAGATGGAGAACACGGGCGAACGCATCAATCTGGAATTCGACATGCCCTCGCGCGGAATTATCGGACTGCGTACGAACGTGCTGACCGCATCGGCCGGCGAAGCCATCATGGCGCATCGTTTCAAATCTTATCAGCCCTTCAAAGGTGAGATAGAACGACGCACAAACGGTTCGATGATTGCCATGGAAAGCGGAACGGCTTTTGCCTACGCCATTGACAAGCTGCAAGACCGGGGCAAGTTTTTCATCTTCCCGCAAGACGAAGTCTACACAGGACAAGTAGTGGGCGAACACTCGCACGACAATGATCTGGTAATCAACGTCACGAAGTCGAAGAAGCTGACCAACATGCGTGCTTCCGGTGCCGATGACAAGGCTCGGCTCATCCCGCCCGTACAATTCTCGCTCGAAGAAGCACTGGAATACATCAAGGAAGACGAATATGTGGAAATCACCCCGAAAGCCATGCGCATGCGTAAAGTGATTCTCGACGAAACGGAACGCAAGCGGGCGAATAAGAACTGAAAACAAGACAACATCTCAGCATCAACGGGGCTGTGTCGAAACTCCTGTTTCGATTCAGCCCCGTTGAGTATGTCTGGTATGTCAGAAAAGGATGAAATGTAAGACGCCGGGAGTGGGGATGAAGGGAGAATACAGCGTTTTGCGCAATCAATACTTGAAGCTGCTCCCTCCCAGAAACTCCCGCAACAGCGAAGTCGGCGGAATTTCCTTGTCCTGAACGGGCGTGAAGAATTTAATGAATTTCAGCAAACGATACGCCTCGCTATATTCCGGACAATTACGCGGAACGCCTGTCAGAATGGGTTCGGCATGAGGCCGCAACGCCGATAGTTCGAAGACCATGGCCGAGTTGAACATGACGTCGGCGTTCTCCTGATAAGGAAAAATCCATTTGTCCTCACCCGCCCGCACACTGGGCCAGCGGGAAATGGTTTCACGCGCCGAGTAGCCCCGATTGCTGAAGTCGCGTATGATGCGGCGCAACAAACGGTTGTCGGTCGTGGGAATCCAGTTATGATCGTCCAGCGAAATGGTGGTCAATGCAGACACGTATATCTTAAACTTCCTCTCGGCGGGGATATGTGCCGTCAGTTCGGGATTCAAGGCGTGAATGCCTTCCAGAATAAGAATGGTGTGATCGTCTATCTTCAATTTTTCTCCCTTCCACTCTTTTTTTCCCGTTTTGAAGTTGAAGCGGGGCAGTTCCACTTCTTCGCCCCGCAAAAGAGCCTCCAAATGCCGGTTAAACAGGTCGAGGTCGAGCGCATAGAGCGATTCGTAATCGTAATTGCCGTCGGCATCGCGCGGCGTATCTTCCCGCTCCACGAAATAATCGTCCAGAGAGATGGGATAAGGCTTCAATCCATTCGTCATCAATTGGATGGAAAGACGCTTGCTGAATGTGGTTTTTCCCGACGATGACGGTCCGGCGATGAGCACCAGCTTCACGCGATTGCCGTTCTCGCCGCGATGGTATATCGTATCGGCAATCTGGGCAATCTTCTTCTCCTGCAAGGCTTCCGCCACGTTGATGAGATCGGTGGCGTGTCCCGCTTCGCAGGCAAGGTTGATATCGCCCACATTGCTCAGCCCCATGATGCTCAGCCAGTTCAGGTGTTCTTTGAACACATCGAGCATCTTTTCCTGCTTCACGACGTCTTCCAGCACATGCGGATTCTCGCGGCTGGGAATGCGCAACAGCAATCCGTCGTAATACTTCACCACATCGAACAGCGTCAGGTATCCCGTGGAAGGCAACAGATTTCCGTAGTAGTAGTCTATCGTGTCGCCAAGCGTATAATAAAAGGTGTACAGCGAACCGGAAGTTTCGAGCAGGCGGACTTTATCTTCCATCCCCCGTTCGCTGAAAAGTCTGACGGCTTCGGTCGTGTGACATTCCGTGCGGAGGTAAGGAATGTCTTCGGCAACAATCTCCAACATGCGCTGCTTGATGCGTCCCACATCTTCGAGTGCAATGGGGCGACCGATGTTCAGGGCACAGAAATAGCCCTTGGACACAGGATGCTCCACATAAAGTTTTCCGTCGGGGAAAAGTTCGCTCACCGCTTTGTAGAGGACGAAACAAAGGGAACGGACGTAAGTGCGGATACCCGAAGAGTCGCGAATGTCGAGAAACTCCACATCTTTATCATGATACACACGATAGGTAAGCCCTTCGGAACGATTGTTTACTTTCGCGCTTACGGCGGGGTAAGGCAGATCGAGATTGAAACCGGAATAAATATCCAAAAGTGAAGAGCCGATGGGAAACTCTTTAGAATTATTACTATTTTTGCACCAAATTTGTACCGTTTGCACCATGACAATCCTTTCTGTTTATGTTAATTAAAGAAAGGACCTAAGATACTCGATAATCCGAATGCGAACAAACAACAATTAACTTTATTATAGATGGACTATTCTTTTTATGATTTATTAAAACTTATCGGTTCGTTGGCCTTCTTCCTGTACGGCATGAAGATCATGAGCGAAGGCTTGCAGAAAGCTGCCGGCGAAAGACTGAGGAGCGTATTGACCGCCATGACGACCAACCGCGTAACGGGAGTGCTTACCGGTGTGGCCATCACCGCTCTTATCCAGTCTTCTTCCGCCACCACTGTGATGGTGGTCAGCTTCGTCAATGCCGGACTGCTCACACTGACCGAATCCATAGGCGTCATCATGGGAGCCAATATCGGTACGACGGTAACGGCATGGATTATATCCATTTTCGGCTTTAAGGTAGATATTGCCATGTACGCCCTGCCGCTATTGGCTTTCGCCCTGCCGCTCATCTTCTCGAGCAAAAGCAGCCGCAAGTCGATCGGTGAATTTATCTTCGGGTTCTCTTTCCTTTTCATGGGACTTTCCTACCTGAAAAGCAACTCTCCCGACCTGAACGCCAACCCCGACATGCTCGCCTTTGTCCAGAACTACACGGACATGGGCTTTCTGTCCATCTTGTTGTTCCTGCTCATCGGTACGATACTGACCATCATCATCCAGTCTTCATCGGCCACTATGGCAATCACGCTGATCATGTGCGCCAACGGCTGGGTCAGCGTCGAACTGGGTGCGGCGTTGGTGTTGGGCGAAAACATCGGCACGACAATCACCGCCAATTTGGCTTCGCTGACGGCCAACACTCAAGCCAAACGAGCGGCTCTGGCCCATTTGGTGTTCAATGTCTTCGGCGTAATCTGGATGCTCATCGTCTTCTATCCCTTCCTGGATCTGGTGAAGTGGGTGGTGGCCAATTTCCTGCCGTCAAGCAACGATCCCGCCGTCATCGTATCTTTACAGCTATCGGCTTTCCATACCATGTTCAACATCTGCAACGTCTTGATTCTGATTTGGGCCGTTAAACTGATTGAACGTACCGTTTGCAGCCTTATCCGCAGCAAAGAAGAAGACGAAGAACCGCGCCTGCGATTCATTAACGGCGGAATGCTTTCCACGGCGGAACTTTCACTCTTGCAGGCACGCAAAGAAATCCACCTCTACGCGAAGCGCGTTCACCGCATGTATCACATGGTAAAAGACTTGCTGCATACGGAAAAAGACGACGATTTCAACAAACTGTTCAGCCGCATCGAAAAATACGAGAATATCAGCAACAACATGGAAGTTGAAATCGGGAATTACCTGAATCAAGTTTCCGAAGGCCGACTGAGTTCGGAAGGGAAGTTGCAGATACGTTCGATGATGCGCGAAGTGACCGAAATAGAAAGCATAGCCGACAGCTGCCATAACCTCGCCCGCACCCTCAACCGGAAACGGCAGGCCAATGTGGATTTCAACGAAAAGATGTACGAACACATCCATTACATGATGGAGCTGGACGATAAAGCCATCGTACAGATGATTGCCGTAGTTGAAAAGGACGAACACCACAACACGGATGTGACAAAGACCTTCAACACGGAGAACGAGATCAACAATTACCGCAATCAGCTGAAGAGTCAAAACATCATCGACATGAACAACAAAGAATACGACTATCAGGTAGGCGTGTTCTACATGGATTTCATCGCCGAATGTGAAAAACTGGGCGATTATGTGGTAAACGTAGTCGAAGCCAGCACCGACATCAAAGAAAAAAAATCGACGGCAACGCTATAAGAAGCCGACCGGTTTTCATGCAACAACGCCCTCCATTGATCTGTTTTCGGACAATGGAGGGCGTCATTTTTGTTGAGATCGGAACCGGATCTGCGTCATGGTTTCTTCAGAAAGTATTTCAAAAAGCAGTCGGAGGCCCGAAGTCCTTCGGCAATGCTGCGAGCATTGAGACGAGCCCCTTTCAGCGAGGTATGCGTGTGGTCGTTTTTATAGTAAACTCCCGATTGTTTCTCCCCTTTCCGTTGCAGTTTATCGGCAGTAAGTCCGTTGAGGTCGATAAAACAAGCACCCGCGGCTTCGGCCGCTTCACGCGTCCACTTGCCGTAGCTCCGGTCGTTGCGTTCTATCTGTCCGTCTTTCCACTTGTTGCGGGGAGTATGGCTCAACACGATGGGGGTGGCTCCTTTTTCACGGACATCGAGAATGAACTTACGCAGATACCATCCGAAGGTATAAACCACCTGATAATGGCCGGTCTTCTCCATGAGAAACACCTTGCTTTCGTTTCCGCTTCCCTGCAACTCGCCCCGGGCTTTTCCGGTGTGAATGTCTCCCCCGTCGTTATGCCCGAATTGAATCATCACAAAGTCACCGGGTTGCAGGGCGTTATACACCTTATCCCAACGCCCTTCGTCCAGAAAAGTACGCGCACTGCGTCCGGCCATTGCCCGGTTTTCCACCGAAATCTTCTTCGGATCGAAAAGCTCGGCAATCACGCTGCCCCATCCCCACATACCGTTCGAATCGTCGTCTTGATTCTTCACCGTACTGTCTCCCACGATAAAAAGAACCGGACGACCTTCGCGACGGGTACTTCCCGTGAGCGTATCCCTGGCTTCCGGCTTCAGGTAGGCGGAGAGTTCCAAGCCGGGATGGCAACGAATACCCTCGACGGCAGATTCGGCATTGACTCTTGCTCCGAAAAAGCCGGTATGAATACGGTCGAGATAGAACATGTATTTCACTTTATCTTTGCCGAACCGTTCGTATTTGCGAGCCGTAATGTCGTTCAAGTCGATGAAGGGAATGTGCTCTTCCTCGGCTATCTGTCTGGCCCAAAGTCCGTATGTACGGTCGACACGGGCCACGATCGTACTGTCGGCATCGGCCCACGCATTGCGGGGAGTGAGCGAGAAAAGAAGGGGATACGCTCCTCTTTCCTTGACTTCCCGCACGAAACGCCGCATGTATTCTCCGTAGCTATACACCGTTTCCTCTCGACCGGTTTCTTTGATCGTGACTCGAAGCGTATCTTTTCCTATGCCGGGAATGGAGGCTCGTGCACGGCCGCTGTCGTAAGGACCGTTGTCGTTATGTCCCAATTCAATGATCACCCAATCGCCTTTCCGTATGCCTTTTCGCACATCGGGCCATAAGAGATTGTAGAAGGTTCGGCTGCTGGTTCCGCCCAAAGCATGGTTTTCGACCGTGATGCGATCGGGGTCGAAATATTCGGGAGCAAAGTATCCCCAGCCCCACTGTCCGTTGTTGCCATTGCCCAATGTCCCCGTGCGCATCGTCGAGTTGCCGACCAGAAAAAGCACCGGATTATTCCCTTTCCGGCTCGATCCGGGCAACGGACGTGCCGTTCGAGCCTTGTTCAGGCTGTCCGGCGTATTGTCCACGATCTGATTCGCATCGACCGACGGCGGAAGGATGTTTTCCTGAGCCTGCATACCGACAGACCCGAAAACCGCGGCCGCGAGCATCAGGCAAACACGGTAAAGAGCGCATCTTGTCGTCATACTCATCATCGTTCATTTCAGCTTATAAATCTCCGTACCGGCCAGCAGGAAACAACCGACGCCATAGTCTTCAAAGTCCGGCACACTGTCATAGGTGACGGGCTGTCCGTCTTTGGGTTCTTTGCCCGTTCCTTGCACATAGCCCAGAAAACCATTGGGGTGTACCGCTTCTTTCACCATGGCGTTCCACGCTTTCAGCACGACAGGCAGATACGTCGCGCGGTCGAGCAATCCGTGCCGGATGCCCCAAGCCATGCCGTAGACGAAGAGAGCCGTTCCCGTGGTTTCCTTGCCTCCGAAATGAGTTTCGTCGTGCAAACTGACGTTCCAGAAGCCGTCTGCGCGCTGACACTGTTTCAACGCCTTCGTCATGGCAAGGAAATCTTTGAGATAATCTTCACGGTGTCTTTCCCCGACAGGAATCTCATCCAAGACACGCACAAGGGCGGCATACACCCAGCCGTTGCCCCGCGACCAATAGCAATTACGTCCGTTGAGTTCTTTGTAGGGCGGGTCGAAATCCTGATCGCGCCACCAGAGTCCTTCTTTGGCGTTGAACATTCCGGCTTCGCCGTGCGTGTTGCGCGTGTAAGCATACATTTCCCACATCTTATCGAAATACTTTTGTTCTCCCGTGTCGCGCCCCAGTTTGGCCAAAACGGGCATGGCCATCTGAATGGCGTCGATCCACCACCAATCGTCCGCCTGCGGCGTATTCACCAGCATATCCATGCAGGACTTGATATTCCGCAGCATTCCGGGATCGGAAGGACAGATCCGATACAGGTCGATGTAAGTTTGTCCGCAACAGTGGTCGTCCGCATTGCGTGTGGTGTTTCCGTTGCGCATTCCCCATTTGTGGAAGTTAGCCCAGTCGTACGCATAGCGATAATAGTCTTCGTGCGGATAGATGCCGTACAGAGCCATCAACCCTTCATAATACACACCACGCGTCCAGATGTTACTGGGACGTATTCTTCCGTGAAAAGAAGGCAATGTATAATCGGCGTATTTCTTCATAAAATATCCGTTCACACTGATAAGCGTCTGCAAGGTTTCCTTTTGGTCGGGCAACTCCCGGCCCTGAAGAACCGACCATTGCAAACCGGCGACAAGCAGCCCCGCGCAGCAAAAAGAGAAAAGTTTTTTCATGACAATCGATTTAATTGAACGAGACAAATATAGGCAGAGACGCCATCGCTCGTAATGTAAGATCGTACAGAATCATGGAATATCCGTCCGAAGCGGGAACAAGCCGGCCATGAGAAAGTGCATCCGCCGCGA
>JBHAEN010000064.1:0-8107 GCA_041855645.1 Bacteroides sp.
CCAACCCGTATGTATGGTGGAAACCGGAAATCTCACGTCTTTCATCACCGGCGATCCGGAAGCCTTTTCCCGCTCATGGGGTGCATACGACATGGGCTTTTCCTTGAGAAACGCCAATGACAAGATACAGCCTGTGGCCTTTTCACCCATTTTGGGACGTCCCGACTCCCATCTTCAGGCGGGAGCCGTGTTGCGGAAGACCTTTAAAATAGGGCTTGTCCCCGGCGGTTGGCCGGGTACGTTGCAATACGTATCGGACAGTATCTTTCGTGTACGTGACTACCGCCGGCAAACCGTATCCATGACCGATGCCGTATTTCGCATGATCAATCTTCTCAAACACGACGAGGCTTGCGGATGGGAGAAAGGAATGCGCGGATTCCTCGACATCGAGAGTAATCCCAAGATACGCACAGAGGTGGTGCAACAGTCGCCGGTGGGATTGTTGTCGGCTTCCGTCATTACCCGGGATGAAGACCTCTATCTGCGTCGGTCGCTTCCTGCCATCGAATACATGCTCTCCCGTAAAGGGTATCGTTGGGGGTATCCCAACGAGCGCGACCCGAAGGGCCCTACGGCCGTCAATACTTTCACGCCCTTTGCTTCCGAGTACAACACCGGGCACTACGAGGCGTTACACCGTCTTTTGGGCGACAAAAATCCGTGGATCAAAGACGTGGCTATGCCCGAAGGCAAACCGCGTTACAGTAAAGGCTATGCGGTGAATGTGACTTGGAGCGACGATTTGGCCGCCCACCGCCTCACCGGCGATGAACAATGGTTGGTGAAGGCCACCATCGGAGCCGATTACATGATACGGAACGAATTGTATGATAATCCGTCCAAACCGATGAAAGACTGGATGTTTTATAACGTGAGCGGCTATCCTCAATGGTTTGATCTTCTGGATCTTTATGAGATAACCCGCAATCGGAATTATCTTACCGCAGCCTCTTACGGAGCCTACTTTACCATAGCGGGACAACGTTCCTACCCTTTGGTTAGAGAGGGCGAAATGATCATCCATAAAGACGGTAAGTATGTCGGTAACGCCAATGTCTTTTTCAAAAAAGATCAACGTTTCAAATTGGGATATCCGCGTCAAGTCGGCGATGTTCAGGAAAAGAAGGTGGACGAGGCTCTTCTTTCACCCGTCGGACTGGGTTTTGAACAGCCAATGACTTTCTTTACGAAGCAAGACAACCTGAATCACGTGTTTATGTCGACTTGGGCACCTTCATTGTTGCGCCTAAATCAGAGCGGCAAGTACCCTTTCTTTGAAACCTATGCTCGCAACTCTGTCATCGGTCGCTTTGCTTCCTATCCCGGCTACTATGCCGCAGGCTACACCGACCTTCCTTTGGACAGTATTTATCCATACAAAGGCCCTGACGTGACTTCACTCTATTATCATCATATTCCTTCGCATCTCACTTTTACGCTGGATTATCTCGTGACCACTGCCATTCAACGTTCGAAGAATGCCGTAAACTTTCCTTATGGCAAACAGCAGGGCTTTGTCTGGTTCAATAACCGCGTATATGGCGGGCGTAAGGGAACCATTCTGCACGATAAAGAAGTGGAACTTTACCTTAACGAGCAAGCCGTTCGTCTTTCTTCACCCGCCGTTAACTACCTTACTGCCATATCCGACCGTTATTTCTGGCTGATTTTGCTCAATGAAGATCATGCCGCTCACAAGGTGGACATTACGCTAAACACGCCTTTTGTCACGAACGGGAAAGAATGTACGATGTATCGTTTTGCGCAGTCCAATTCAATAATCGGTGAAGAATTGCTTGTGAACGGTAATATGTTGACCATACCCATGGAGAATAAGGGTATCGTTTTATTGGCTTTCCCCATGACGCAAAAGCAGACAAACACCGACTTGCCACCCGTAAAAGACGGGATGAAGGTGGTGAATGTGCAAGAAGGTCATGATTTGTATCTTTTTAGAATAAGATCTCCTTTCGGTTGGGATTCCGTTTATGCCTATATTGACAGTTCGTTGCCCGCAGATTGCACCGTAACTTTGTTTTGTGAAGAGGAAAATGGTGCAGACGGCGGCGAGACGCGAATCGCTTTTCCCTATGAATGGAGCTTTGCGAAACTCGACGCCCGAAAGCCCGTTAATCTGAACTTTACTTTGAAACAAGGAACGAAAATCATCGGTCGGAAGAAAATTCAACTTTGAAAGCAAATCGAATTCATGCGTTCTCGACATGCATACCCTTAACTGTTTTTATTTATGCCACATCTGATTCAACGTCTGTCGGCCTTTTTACGCCATCCTTTCTTCAGCCATCCGCGTACGCTTTTCGCCTTGTGGATGCTGCTGCCCGTCGTTTCGGCACTGCTCAAAATGTCCAAGCACAACAACTATCTTATCTTCAAGGGCGTGTTTTGGCACACTGTCGGACAGTTGCCGCTTTATGCACCCTATCCCGAAGAATATTTCGACACGAATCACTACGGTCCGCTCTTCAGCCTGATTATTGCTCCTTTTGCGTTGATTCCGGGATGGTGGGGGCTGCTTTTCTGGCAAATTGCGCTGTCTGCCTCGCTCTATGGGGCAATTCGCAACTTGCCGATGCCTCAACGCAAACGGATTTTTTTATACTGGTTCTGTGCGCACGAGCTGTTGACAGCCCTCTTCATGTCGCAATTCAATGTTGCGATTGCCGCCATTATCGTGGCCACGTATTACTGCATCGAACGGGAAAAGGATTTTTGGGCGGCTTGCCTCATTATGCTCGGAACTTTCGTTAAACTCTACGGCATTGTCGGCTTGGCGTTCTTCTTTTTCTCAAAGCACAAGATGCGCTTTGTCCTTTCTTTATGCTTTTGGGCAGGCGTCATGTTTGCGGCTCCAATGCTCATCAGCAGCCCCGAATACATTCTTTCTCAGTATGCGGGTTGGTGGGAAAGCCTGACGGCCAAAAATGCGGAGAACATCTTCTCGGGCGGCCAGAACATCTCCCTGCTGGGTATGATTCGGAAGATTTCGCAATGCGCATCCTATTCCGACTTGTGGGTCATCCTCGCCGGCCTGTGCCTGTTCGGGCTGCCTTATCTTCGTATTAGTCAGTATAAGCATGAGGCGTTTCGTTACGCTTTGCTTGCTTCGGTGCTGCTGTTTACCGTGCTTTTCAGCACGGGAAGCGAGTCGAGCACCTACATCATTGCCTTTGTGGGAGTGGGTATCTGGTACATAACAGCACCGTGGAAGCGCAGTCGTTGGGACGTGGTTTTGATGGTGTTTGCCTTTGTGCTCACCAGTATGTCGCCTTCCGATCTTTTCCCTGCGTTCCTGCGTCGGGAGTTCGTGCAACCTTACGCTCTGAAGGCTCTGCCCTGCGTATTGATATGGCTGAAGCTGTGCTATGAGATGTGCACGAAAGATTACCAACCGCAGTCCACCGTACAAACCCGATGATACGTAAAGAACGAGAAAAACTGCTCGAATTTGTTCGCTTCTGCGTGGTTGGCGTCATTGCGGCAGGCATGCACTACGGCATTTATTGGGTGCTGCAACGTTATATCCCGCTGAACATTGCCTATACGGTGGGGTATTTGGTGAGTTTTGTGGCCAATTTCTTTCTTACGGCGGCACTTACGTTTCGCAGTGCGCCGTCGGTGAAGAAAGCCATCGGTTTCGGAGGCAGCCATTTGGTCAACTATCTCAATCACATCGTGCTGTTCAATCTCTTTCTTCACCTCGGCGTATCCAAGGCATTGGCGCCGCTACTAGTGTTGTGCATTGCCGTTCCGGTGAATTTCCTGTTGGTTCGTCTTGTTTTTAAATCGAATAAATCTTTTTCTTTTATGAATAAATGTCGGAATTCTATGTTTGCTACGCCTGTGGCTCTGTTCATTAACCTGCTGCTTTCTTACGCGAGCTTTATGCTTTGCCGACTGATTTTTCTGTGGGTCAACCGTGCCTATTTCACCGATATGACTTGGGAGCACTTCTTTGAACTGGTCAAAGGCGGACTGATGTTCGATACTTCGGCCATCGTTTATACCAATGCACTCTACATTCTGCTGATGCTTTTCCCGCTGCATTATAAAGAGCGTCCCCGCTATCATGCATGGGTAAAGGGATGGTTCGTGACGAGCAACCTGCTTTGTGTGATAGCCAACTTTATGGATACGGCTTATTTCCCTTACACGAACAAACGCACTACGGCATCCGTATTCAGCCAGTTTTCAAACGAAGATAACCTGATGCGTGTTGTCGGCATCGAAATCATAAATCACTGGTATTTGGTATTGCTGGCTGCACTCTTCGGTTACCTCTTGGCCAAACTCTACCGAAAGCCGGCAATCGCATCGCCCGCGGCATCGGGAAAACATTTGGTGGCTTACTACATATTGCATACGGCATGCCTTGTGTGTGCCATACCGCTCTGTGTGTTTGCCATGCGTGGCGGCATCGGCGGCGACGTACGTCCCATTACCATCAGTAACGCCAATCAGTATGTCAATCGTCCGGCAGAAACGGCCATCGTGCTGAACACGCCGTTCGCCATTTACCGCACGTTCGGCAAGAAACCTTTCACCGTGCCGGCTTATTTCGATGACGACGCCGAGAAGGAACGCCTTTTCACGCCTCTGCATCAACCCGCAGACAGCGTACGGTTTCGCCCCAAGAACGTTGTGGTATTGATTATGGAGAGCTTCGGCAAGGAATATCTGGGGACTTTCAATCGTCATTTGGAGAATGGCACTTATCAAGGCTATACTCCTTTTCTCGATTCTTTGGCCAATCACTGCCTGACGTACGAATACTCCTATGCCAACGGGCGTGCCAGTATCGACGGCATGCCGTCGGTCTTGTCCGGCATTCCCATGTTTGTGGAGCCCTTCTTCCTGACACCCGCCTCGCTGAATAAACTGACAAGCCTATCGGGAGAGCTGAAAAAGAAAGGCTATCACACTGCTTTCTTTCACGGAGCCCGAAACGGCTCGATGGGTTTTCAGGCCTACTCGCGTTCCGTGGGTTATACCGATTACTTCGGTCGCGAAGACTATGGCAACGATGAACATTTCGATGGCAACTGGGCCATTTGGGACGAAGAATTCCTTCAGTTTTATGCCGATAAGATAGGCACTTTCCCCCAACCGTTCTCCGTCGGTATTTTCACCGCTTCGTCGCATCACCCGTTCAATATCCCCGAACGTTACAAGACTGTTTTCCCCGAAGGCAAGCACCCGATTCATAAGTGCATTCGTTACTCCGATCACGCCTTGCGCCGTTTCTTCGAAAATGCTTCGCGTCAGCCGTGGTTCAGGAATACGCTCTTCGTCCTGACGGCCGATCACACCAATGGGTCGGTGCAATCCGAATATATGACCGATTTGGGTGTCTTCTCCGTCCCCATTCTGTTCTATACGCCCGACGGAGAATTACAGGGACGCCGTTCCGACATCATTGCACAGCAAATAGACATCATGCCTACCGTGCTCGGCTATTTGGGCTACGATAATCCGTATGTGACTTTCGGTTGCGACCTCTTGCACACTCCCCCTGAGGCGACCTTTGCCGTGAATTATTACAATGGCGTTTACCAATTCCTCAAAGGCGATTACTTGATTCAATTCGACGGAGAACGGACCACTGCCGTTTATCGTTTCCGCACAGATGTTCTCATGAAAGAAAATCTGCTGGGACAAGTGCCCGAACAGAAATCCATGGAAATGGAATTGAAGTCTATTATCCAGCAATACATGGAGAGGATGAATCAAGACCGCATGACCGTGGAATAACTGTTCCCGTCGCTGCGCGAAGTTCTCATTGTTCCGTGGCGGTAAGGAACAAGTGGCTATAACTGCTGCATGTCGTGCAGGCGTTTGTAGTATCCGTTGCGGGCGATGAGTTCGTCGTGATGTCCGCGTTCTACGATTTCCCCTTCGTAGAGCACGCAGATTTCGTCGGCATTGCGGATGGTCGAAAGCCGGTGAGCGATGGCAATCGTGGTGCGTGTCTTCATCAGTCGCTCCAATGCTTCCTGCACCAGCCGTTCGGATTCGGTGTCGAGTGCGGAAGTGGCTTCGTCGAGCACAAGGATAGGCGGATTTTTCAAGATGGCGCGGGCGATGCTGATGCGCTGGCGTTGTCCGCCCGATAGTTTGCTGCCGCGGTCGCCTATGTTGGTGGCATACCCTTCGGGCTTCTCCATGATGAAGTCGTGGGCGTTGGCTATGCGGGCCGCGGCGACGACTTGTTCCATTGTGGCTCCCTCCACGCCGAAAGCGATGTTGTTGAAGAAAGTATCGTTGAAGAGTATGGCTTCCTGATTCACATTGCCGATGAGGGCGCGTAAATCGCTTACGCGTACCTCTTTGATGTTGGTCCCGTCGATGAGAATTTCGCCCTCTTGCACGTCGTGATAGCGTGGCAGAAGATCGACCAGCGTCGATTTGCCCGACCCCGATTGTCCCACCAAAGCAATGGTCTTCCCTTTCTCCACCGTCAGGTCGATGTGTTTCAACACTTCCCGGCGTCCGTCGTAGCTGAAGGAAATGTTTTTGAATTCGATTTTCTCTTCCAATCCGTGCAGCGGCTTCGGATGTTCGATTTCCCGTATGGGGTTGTCGGCTTTCAGTATCTTGTCCACCCGTTCCATGGACGCCATTCCTTTGGGAATGTTATAGCTCGCTTTGGAAAACTCTTTCAACGGATTGATTACGCTGTAAAGAATAACCATGTAGAAGATGAACGTGGGGGCGTCTATCGAAGAGCTGTCGCCCAAAATCAGCGCGCCGCCGAACCACAACACGGCAACGATGAGCAAAGTGCCCAGAAACTCGCTCATCGGGTGAGCCAGCGCCTGACGCATGGATACCCTCGAAGAGGCGTCGCGATACTCGTTGCTGCATCGGGCAAAGCGGTCTATCATCCGTTGCTCGGCTACAAATGCTTTGATGATACGCAGACCGCCGAGTGTTTCCTCGAGCTGCGACATGGTTTCGCTCCATTTGTTCTGCGCTTCGAGCGACTGGCGTTTCAGTCGTCGGCCCACAGTGCCCATGACCCATCCCATGCCGGGAAGGACGAGCAGTGTGAAAAGCGTCAGTTGCCAGCTGGTAATGACGAGCGTGCTGAAATAGAACAGAATCAGAATGGGGTTCTTGATGAGCATGTCGAGCGAGCTGGTGACGGAGTTTTCCACTTCGCTCACATCGCCGCTCATACGGGCGATGATGTCTCCTTTGCGTTCTTCGGAGAAGAAGGCCAGAGGGAGGCGCATTACTTTGGAGTAGACCATGATGCGGATGTCGCGCACCACTCCCGTACGCAAGGGAATCATGACGGCCGAGGAAGCGAAGTAACATCCGGTTTTCAACAGCGTCATCACGGCAAGAAAGAGTCCCAGGAACAAGAGGGTGGTTGTGGGTCCATTGACCTCGATCATTCGCGATACGTAGTAGTAGAAGTTATTGACCGCCACTTCTTTGAGTCCCGCGCTTCCCCATTCCATGTATTCATAGACTCTGGCGTGTCCGTCTACTTTGAAAAGAATATTCAGTATCGGAATGATCAGCGTAAAGGAGAAGATGTTGAAAACGGCGGAAAGAATATTGAGCACTACTGCCCAACCGATAAAGCGTTTGTAGGGCGCCAGAAAACGGCGCATCAGTTGCAGAAAATCCTTCATCAGGTATTGTCGTTAATGTAGTTCGGGCACAAACTTACGCAAAAAAGTCCGTTTTACGCGCTTTTAAGTCGAATTACATAGCCGGGACAAGGCTTTTGCCGGCTGCTCCGGATTTTAGGAATTGAAGGCGAGGAGTTATAATCGGGGGTGGTGAAGGGTTAGAAATTCGCCGAACGTTTTTTTTCTCCATCGTCGTGAAATCTCGAAAGAAAGTCGTAAGTTTGTCGAAAGAAATCGAAATCTCACAATGAAAGACAGTAATAGAAATATACAAATCGCAACATTTTTCCATTTGGAATAGGGAAGAAGAAAGGCCTGTTATACCATAAAGGCTGCAAATCCTGCGGGATTTTGCAGCCTTTTTTGTTGAAAAAACGGAGTATTTTCGTTTAAACGGCCCGGATATCGTTTTAGAAAAAACGAAAAGACCGTTTTGCTAAAAA
>JBHAEN010000065.1:0-7794 GCA_041855645.1 Bacteroides sp.
CCTGCCGACGGACTTCTCGGCACGCATCGCCCGCAACACTCAGATTTATATCCAGGAAGAAACCCACATCTGCAAAAACGTAGACCCTTGGGGCGGTTCGTACTACATCGAGTCGCTGACCAACGAGTTGGTGAACAAGGCTTGGGAGCATATTCAGGAAATTGAAAAGCTGGGCGGAATGGCCAAAGCCATCGAAACGGGCATCCCCAAAATGCGTATCGAAGAAGCCGCCGCACGTACTCAGGCGCGAATCGACAGCGGTTCGCAAACCATCGTAGGCGTAAACAAATACCGTCTGGAGAAAGAAGACCCGATCGACATTCTCGAGGTGGACAACACAGCCGTACGCAAGGAACAGATCGAAAACCTCAAACGCCTGAAGGAAGGCCGTAACGAAGAAGAGGTTAAGAAAGCACTCGAAGCCATCACCAAATGCGTGGAAACGAAAGAGGGCAATCTGCTCGAACTGGCCGTGGAGGCAGCTCGCGTACGTGCCACATTGGGAGAGATTTCCTATGCTTGCGAACAGGTAGTAGGACGTTATAAAGCAATAATCAGAACTATATCAGGCGTGTACTCAGCAGAAAGTAACAACGACAGCGACTTCAAGCGCGCATGCGAATTGGCCGAAAAGTTTGCCAAGAAAGAAGGTCGTCAACCTCGTATCATGATTGCCAAAATGGGACAAGACGGTCACGACCGCGGAGCCAAAGTGGTAGCCACCGGCTATGCCGATTGCGGCTTCGACGTAGACATGGGTCCGCTGTTCCAAACTCCGGCCGAAGCAGCCCGTGAAGCAGTGGAAAACGATGTGCACGTAGTCGGCGTATCCTCATTGGCTGCAGGACACAAAACGCTGGTTCCGCAAATCATCGACGAGCTGAAGAAATTGGGACGCGAAGACATCGTAGTCATTGCCGGCGGCGTAATTCCCGCTCAGGATTACGACTATCTGTACAAGGCGGGTGTAGCCGCCATCTTCGGCCCCGGAACTTCAGTAGCCAAAGCGGCCTGCCAGATTCTGGAAATCCTAATGGCCGAATAATTGTTCCGGGAACGGTCATCAACCGGCCGTTTCGGACAAAGTAACTCAGGAATCAGGGCTTTCCGCCAAAGTCGGTCAGCCCTGATTTTGTTTTTCCACTCCTCTCGCTTTCATGAAAGCCCCCTTTACTCCAATATCATCGCTCCGAAATCTGCTTGCCGAACGCTCGATATCAACACGATTTCCCGCTCTTTAGAACTTTTAGCAGAAAAAACGAGAGGTAAACTGAGTACATCAACCCGTTCAATTGTATTATATATGACTTTCTTTAATCTATAAGACTATTGAATAATGCCAACTTCTCAATCCAATTCTTCAAGAAAAACCTACAGCCCTACTTTCTGGGTGCCTACGGCCTACTTTGCCATGGGGCTTCCCTTTATTGCAATCAATCTCGTTTCGGTGTTCATGTTTAAGGATTTAGGCATCCCCGATGCCCAAATCACTTTTTGGACTTCACTCATCATGATGCCTTGGACGTTGAAATTTCTTTGGAGTCCTTTCCTTGAAATATACAAGACCAAGCGTTACTTCATGCTCCTGACCGAATTGATGAGCGGTCTGCTGTTCGGCATAATGGCACTTTCGTTAAAACTCGATTACTTCTTTGCCATAGCCGTTTCCACAATGGCACTCATTGCATTCAGCGGCGCGACCCACGACATCGCCTGCGATGGCATTTACATGGCCGAACTCGATGCTTCGAAACAAGCCCGATACATCGGCGTTCAGGGAGCGTTCTACAACATCGCCAAGCTGGTGGCCAATGGGGGGCTTGTGGCTTTGGCCGGTCAGCTGGCCGAGTCATTCGGAGCAATCAAAGGCGCTTCCGTGGCCGCAAACATGAATGCCTATTCGTCGGCGTGGATGATTATTTTCGGCGTGATAGCCGGCTTTCTCCTGCTCATAGGGCTTTATCACATCAAAACCCTCCCTTGCCCCCGGCAGTCTGCTCCTGTAAAGAAGACTTCGGCCGAAATTCTCAAAGAATTAAAAATGGTAGTGGCCGATTTCTTTACGAAAAAACACATTTTCTATTACATCAGCTTCATCATTCTTTACCGACTGGCCGAAGGATTTATCATGAAGATTGCTCCGCTGTTCCTGCGTGCAACGAGGGAGGAAGGCGGATTAGGGCTTTCGCTCAAGGAGATTGGTACGCTCAACGGAGTCTTCGGTTCGACGGCCTTCGTGATCGGATCCCTGCTGGCAGGTTTTTATGTATCCCGCTTCGGGCTGAAAAAGACACTCTTCTCGCTTTGCTGCATTTTCAATCTGCCGTTCATGGCCTATACTTTCCTTGCCGTCACACAGCCCACCGACCTTTCACTCATCGGTTTCTGTATCGTGTTGGAATATTTTGGCTACGGTTTCGGCTTTGTCGGTCTTACTCTCTTCATGATGCAGCAGATTGCGCCGGGTAAGCATCAGATGTCGCACTATGCCTTTGCTTCGGGCATCATGAATCTCGGAGTAATGCTCCCGGGCATGGCAAGCGGATACTTCAGCGATTTGCTGGGTTACCGCAACTTCTTTATCTACGTGCTGATTACCACCATACCGGCTTTCCTCATAACTTATTTTATTCCTTTCACTTACGACGATACGAAAAAAACCAAATAACCCTACTTACATAAAACAGGAGACTTATGAATACGAAACAAATGCCTTGGGAGGAACGTCCTTCCGGATGTAAAGATGTGTTGTGGCGTTGCTCTAAAAACCCCATCATTCCCCGCGACCTGCTTCCCACGTCCAACAGTATTTTCAACAGTGCCGTAGTGCCGTTTAAAGACGGATTCGCAGGAGTATTCCGCTGCGACGACCGCAACCGCCGCATGGCTTTGCATGTGGGCTTCAGCGAAGATGCCATCCACTGGAACATCAATGAGGAGCCGCTCCGTTTCCAATGCGACAACGATGAAATCGGCCAATGGGTGTACGGATACGACCCACGTGTATGCTGCATCGACGGACGCTACTACGTAACTTGGTGCAACGGCTATCACGGCCCTACAATCGGCGTGGCATGGACGGACGATTTCGTAACGTTCCATCAGGAAGAAAATGCCTTCCTGCCTTATAACCGCAACGGAGTTATGTTCCCGGTGAAGATTAACGGCAACTATGCCATGCTGAGCCGTCCGAGCGATACCGGACACACCCCTTTCGGAGACATTTTTTATAGCGAATCGCCCGATTTGGTTTATTGGGGAAAACATCGCCATGTCATGTCGCCTGCCCCCTTTGAAGTCAGTGCATGGCAGTGCATGAAAATCGGTGCCGGACCCACTCCCATACTGACCGATGAAGGCTGGTTGTTGATCTATCACGGTGTACTCCACTCCTGCAACGGTTATGTGTACAGCTTCGGATCGGCCATACTCGACAAAGACGAGCCTTGGAAGGTAAAATACCGTTCGGGGCCTTATTTGCTCTCACCGCAAACCGCTTACGAATGTATGGGCGATGTACCCAATGTTTGTTTCCCCTGCGCCGCTCTTCACGACACGGAGTCGGGACGCATAGCCATTTATTACGGGTGCGCCGATACCGTAACGGGATTGGCCTTCGGCTACATTCCCGAAATCGTCGAATTTACGAAACGCACCAACATCCTTTAAGACGAAACGGAATGAAGCACGGTTTACTCACGCTTGCACTGGCTTTTATCCTTCTCCCCGCACGGGGAGATAAGGGTAAAGGCCGCCCGACAGATTATGTCGACCCATTCATCGGAACGACCAACTACGGGACGACACATCCGGGCGCAGTCTGTCCCAACGGTATGATGTCCGTCGTTCCGTTCAACGTTATGGGTTCGGGCGACAATACCTACGATAAAGACTCGCGCTGGTGGTCTACTCCCTACGAACATACCAACGTGTACTTCACAGGATACGCTCACGTCAACCTGAGCGGAGTCGGCTGTCCCGATTTGGGTTCTTTGCTGGTCATGCCCACGACAGGAGAGCTGAATGTAGACTACAAACAGTATGGGAGCAAATACAAGGACGAGAAGGCTTCGCCGGGATATTACAGTAACTACCTGACGAAGTACGGCATACGCACCGAAGTGTCGGCCACGCCGCGCAGCGGAGTCAGCCGATTCACTTTTCCGAAAGGAAAAAGCCATATTCTGCTGAATCTCGGAGAAGGGTTGACCAACGAAAGCGGTGCCATGCTCCGTCGGGTAAACAGTCGCGAAATCGAAGGAATGAAGCTGCTCGGCACTTTCTGTTACAATCCGCAGGCGGTGTTTCCCATCTACTTCGTCATGCGCGTGAACAAAGAGCCGGCTTCTTCGGGCTATTGGAAAAAGCAACGCTCGATGACAGGCGTGGAAGCCGATTGGGATGCCGACCAAGGGAAAAATAAACTTTACTTTCGCTACGGGAAAGAATTGGCGGGCGATGACATCGGTGCTTTCTTTACTTTCGACACTCAGGAAAACGAGCAAGTGGAGGTACAAATCGGCGTATCGTTTGTCAGTATGGAAAATGCACGTCTGAATCTGGAGAAAGAACAAGCCGATAAGAATTTTGAACAAGTACGGACCAACGCCCGCGAAAGATGGGACGCCGACTTGTCGCGCATTCTTGTCGAAGGCGGAAGCGAAGAACAGAAGACGGTGTTTTACACGGCACTCTACCATGTGCTGATGCACCCCAATATCCTACAGGATGTCAACGGACAGTATCCGGCCATGGAAAGCGACAAAATATTGACGACACAAGGCGAACGCTATACCGTATTCTCGCTTTGGGACACTTACCGAAACGTACACCAACTGCTGACGCTGGTTTATCCGGAACGACAGATACAAATGGTACGTACCATGCTCGACATGTATCGCGAACACGGCTGGCTGCCGAAATGGGAACTCTACGGGCGGGAAACGCTGACCATGGAGGGCGACCCTTCCATCCCGGTCATCGTGGATACATGGATGAAAGGCTTGCGCGATTTCGATGTACGGTTGGCTTACGAAGCCATGTACAAGTCGGCCACCACTGCCGGAGCGAAAAATCTGCTTCGCCCGGACAACGACGACTACCTGAGCAAGGGGTATGTACCCTTGCGTCAACAGTATGACAACTCCGTATCGCACGCCTTGGAATACTACATAGCCGACTTCGCCCTCTCCCGCTTGGCCGAAGCTTTGGGTAAGAAAGCCGATGCGGAACTGTTCCGTAAACGCTCCTTGGGATACAAGCATTATTATTGCAAGGAATATGGCACACTGCGTCCTCTGTTGCCCGACGGGACTTTCTATGCTCCATTCGATCCCAAACAAGGAGAGAACTTCGAACCTTGCCCCGGTTTTCATGAGGGTAGCGCTTGGAACTACACGTTCTACATTCCGCACGACATTGCGGGATTGGCCAAGTTGATGGGCGGCAAGCGAGCTTTCGTCGACAAGCTGCAAATGGTATTCGACAAAGGATTGTACGATCCGGCCAATGAACCCGACATCGCCTACCCCTACCTGTTCTCTTACTTCAAAGGAGAAGAGTGGCGCACACAGAAAGAAACACGCCGTTTGCTGAACCGATATTTCACCGCCCGCCCCGACGGCATTCCCGGCAACGACGATACGGGAACCATGTCTGCATGGGCCATCTTCACGATGATGGGTTTCTACCCCGATTGTCCCGGATTGCCGGAATATACACTGACTTGTCCCGTGTTCGATAAGATTACCATTCGCCTGAATCCGGAATGGCATAAGGAGAAGGAGTTGATTATCGAAAGCCGACGCATCGGCAATGCAAAAGAAGATGCAATCATCATTCAGAGCATGTCGCTCAACGGAAAACCGTATCGCAAATACCGCATCTCACATGAAGAGTTGGTGAATGGGAAAAACCTTTCTTTCGAACTTAAAAAGGAAGCCGATCATTAGACCGGAAGAGATTCTTTATTTCGTATTTCATTCAAAAGGTGCGTCATAAAAGGAGAACTGCCGTGCAGCTTTCGAGATTCGGATTCAGTCATAGACAATAAATCCTCACTCTCAACATCTTGCATTTCTCCCTTTTCCCGCACATCCGACGGGGGCTGAGCCGAAACGAAAGTTTCCACTCAGCCTCCGTTCTTTTTATTTCTTCTCATCAGGCAGATCGAACGCTTTTGTCAGGCTGACCAACAAGACGATGCAGAAGCCCATCGTTCCGACAATCATATAAGCCGTCTTTATACCGAACTGTTCGGAGATGGCTCCGATAAGCAACGGGGCAATCAGAGATCCCATGAAGCTGATGCTGGACAGAATCGTAATGGCTATGCCCACCGGAGTCTTGGACTTGGCACTCACGAAACTATACAAAGTAGGCACTACGCTGGAAATGCCCAAACCCACGAGCATCAATCCCAGCGAATGAATCGCCACTTTCAGAAGCGTGGATTCAACCATGTCTCCCAACAACGCCGACACGAAGAACCCCGTAAAAATGAGCCATCCGCTCACTTGAAGCACCTTTTTCTTCCCCCACAGACCATAAGCAAAATTGGAGAGAAAACGCCCCATCACCATCATGAGCATAAAGACCAGAAAACCGATCTGCAAAGATTCCGGAGCACCGACCACCGATTTGAAATACACTCCGCTCCAGTCGAACATGGCACTTTCGACCACCAAACCGAACAGGCCTACCAACCCTAATTGCAACAACAACAGTTCCGGCTTGCGAAACAGCCACCGGAAAGCTCCCTCTTTCTTCGGTTCCTCATGGCGAATGTCCGTCGGAACAGCTCCGGAACGCAACAATTTCCCGCGTCCGAAACCCACAATCAAGAGCACAACGGCAAGAATGAACACATAATGCCACATGGGAAGCATATCCGACAGTATCATCAAAAAGCCGATAAGAGCTCCCGCACAAGCCCCCAGACTCCAACCGCCATGAAACGTTGCCATAATCGTTTTACCCGACAGGCGTTCAACCTCAATGCCCTGTGCATTGAAAGAAATATCGCACAAATTCCAAAACACGCCGAAGACAAACAGGCAGGCGCCAAACCAATAAATCTGTTGTACCCATCCGATGCCGATGAGTGAAAATGCATAACCCATGATGCTGATTTGCACCACAGTGGCGCTCCCCAATCGAGAAATCAAATAGCTTGCCAGAGGAAGAGCCACAAACTTTCCGACGGGAATCATAAACAAAATAACTCCCCAGAAAGTAAAGCTCGCCGAAAACACCTCTTTAAAATCAGGGATGCGACTCGCCCAACTGGCCATGCAAAGCCCCTGAGCAAAGAAAAAAGTAAAGAGTGAGAAACGCGTACCTTGTTGAAGGGACGTGGCAGAAGAAACCGACTGTTGATTCATGATGTGATGATATTATATTAAGAGAAGGCAAAGGTATGGATTTCTCACAAGCCTGCAAACGTTTGCGAAAGTTCGGTATAAATCCGCAAATGCGGAAACCCGTCCGGAAAGGAAGCCGCAAAACCTCTTTTTCTCCGGATTATATCCCTATGCCGACCAATTCCATGGCTTTAAAACGACACAGGCTGCCGACCCGAACGGGCGACAGCCTGCAATCATACCGTTTTTGGACGGAAAGAAATCAAGGCAGCTTATCCCAATAAGCAGCGTTCACGATGCGCTCGATTGTCGTCTTACGATCACCCAGGCGAACCGAATTGGACTCAGCAGGAGACATTGCCGCAGCACCCTTACCCACACCGCGCCATTTCAGCATCGACGAAGGAACACCCAGACGAACCAGCTCATCGAC
>JBHAEN010000066.1:0-25533 GCA_041855645.1 Bacteroides sp.
ACATAGGCTGTTTTTTCTATCTGCGCATTCTTGGCGAAGTCCAGCACAACGGGTCCCGGCCTTCCGCTCCGGGCTATGTAAAAAGCGCGAGCCACCGCCCAAGCCACATCTTCCGCACGACGTATCTGATAGCTCCATTTGGAGATGGGTTGCGTGATTCCCACCAAATCGACTTCCTGAAAAGCATCCGTACCCAGAAAGTTGGTTCCCACTTGTCCGGCGATGATAACAATCGGGGTACTGTCGATCATGGCATCGGCAATGCCGGTGATGGTGTTCGTTGCTCCGGGGCCGCTGGTAACCAGACAAACTCCCACTTTTCCCGAAGCGCGGGCGTAACCCTGAGCGGCATGAGCCGCTCCCTGCTCGTGACGAACCAATATGTGGTTCAAGGTATGGCTGTGGTGAAACAGCGCGTCGAAAGTAGGCATGATCGATCCGCCCGGATAACCGAAGAGCGTATCTACCCCTTCGTGTTCCAGCGATCTCATCAAGGCCTCGGCGCCACTTATCATTTCCGTATTCATATTTCTGTTCTTGTTTACAAAGTTAGTCAATCTGTCTTATTGCTCCCTTATCGGCAGAGCTTACCATGCTTGCATAGGCTTTCAGGCTTTTCGGCACATGCCGTTCGCGAGTCACCGGCCGCATGGGTCGGGCCGCCAGTTCTTCCTCGGTCAGCCGCACGTTGATGCTGCGTGCCGGGATGTCTATTTCAATGATATCTCCATCGACCAGTTTACCGATGTTTCCGCCGGCCGCCGCTTCCGGCGAAATGTGCCCGATGCTTAAACCCGATGTGCCTCCGCTGAAACGTCCGTCGGTGATCAACGCGCATTCTTTTCCCAGATGACGGGATTTGATGTACGACGTGGGATAGAGCATTTCCTGCATGCCGGGCCCTCCTTTCGGGCCTTCGTGCGTGATGACCACCACATCGCCGCTTTTGACTTTCCCGTTCAGGATGCCTTCGCATGCCGCATCCTGCGAATCGAACACTTTGGCCGGACCGGTAAATTTCCAAATCCGTTCGTCTACGCCCGCCGTTTTCACCACACAGCCGTCTTGAGCGATATTGCCTTTCAGGACGGCAAGACCGCCATCTTTACTGTAAGCATGCTCCCAATCGCGAATACAGCCGTTGGCACGGTCGGTGTCGAGTTCGGTGTAGACTGCATCTTGCGAACCGAGCACGAGGTTAAACCGATTTCCGGCCGCGCTGGAATAGATGCGCAACGCCTCTTCATGCACGTGCCCGGCAGTGACGCTGTATTGTTCTATGGCCTCGGACAATGTTTTACCGTCCACGCGCCGCACGGTCGTGTCGATCAGTCCGGCTTTGGCCAGCTCTCCCATGATGCCGAGGATTCCGCCGGCTCGGTTGACGTCTTGAATATGGTATTTTTGCGTATTGGGAGCCACTTTGCACAGGCAGGGTGTGTGACGAGACAACCTGTCGATATCCGCCATGCCGAAGTCGACTCCGGCTTCATGGGCGATGGCCAGCAGATGCAGAATGGTGTTGGTCGAACCGCCCATGGCGATGTCCAAAGTCATGGCATTGAGAAAAGCCCGGCGGTCGGCTATGCTGCGCGGCAACACCCGCTCGTCACCTTCTTCGTAGTATTTCAGGGCATTCTTCACAATCAGCCGTGCCGCATCTTCAAAGAGGCGGCGACGATTGGCGTGTGTGGCGACGATGGTTCCGTTGCCCGGCAAGGCGAGCCCGATGGCTTCGTTCAGGCAGTTCATGGAGTTGGCCGTAAACATTCCCGAACAGCATCCGCAGGTGGGACAGGCGTTTTGCTCCACTCCCGCCACTTGCTCGTCGCTGACGGTCGCATCGGCCGATTGTATCATGGCGTCCACCAGATCCAACTTCTTTCCATTCCATACTCCGGCTTCCATGGGACCTCCCGACACGAAAACGGCAGGGATGTTCAGCCGCATGGCCGCCATGAGCATGCCCGGAGTGATTTTATCGCAGTTGCTGATGCATATCATGGCATCGGCCTTGTGCGCATTGACCATATATTCCACGCTGTCGGCAATGATGTCGCGCGAAGGAAGGGAGTAGAGCATGCCGTCATGCCCCATGGCGATGCCGTCGTCTATGGCGATGGTGTTGAATTCCGCCGCAAAGCAACCCGATTTTTCGATTTCACTCTTTACGAACTGCCCGATTTCGTGCAGGTGGACATGTCCCGGCACAAACTGGGTGAAAGAGTTGACCACCGCAATGATGGGTTTTCCCATCTGCTCCCGCCTCATCCCGTTGGCAGCCCACAAGGCACGTGCGCCGGCCATGCGCCGACCTTGCGTGCTGAACGAACTGCGTAATTGTTTCTTCATGTTCTTTTTTCTTATGAAATGAAAAGGAGCCTTTCTCCACCGTGTGAGAAAGGCTCCAAATATACTGTCTATCGAAATGTCAACTATATATACACCAAGCCTCCTCACATCTTCAGTGAAATCACCACGACGCGAATAATGTGCAGCACCACAAGGCTAATCAGTGTATGGAACAGATGATTCATTCTTATCTCTCTATTTTCGTGGCAAAGGTACTTTCTTTTTTATTATTTCCAAGTATTTTTGCGAAAAAAGTAAATAATTGCAATTATTCGACAACAAAAGGCACGTTTTCGTTTTATTTCGGAATAAGGAAACCGGCTTTATCGGGTCATGCGATATTGCTTGGGCGATTGCCCGACTTTGTTGTTGAAAAGACGGGTGAAATGATGAGGATAAGTAAAGCCGAGAGCGTATGCCACTTCGCTGATGCTAAGTGGAGTGGTGTCCAATAATTCTTTGGCACGTTCGATGAGAGCAAGCTGAATATATTCCTGAGCGGATTTTCCCGTTTCTCTTTTTACCAAGTCGCCAAAATATCCGGGAGATAAGTTCAACCGGTCGGCAAAATAGGCCACAGAGGGGATACCGACAAATCCGGGTCGGTCGGTTTCCCAATAGCCGGAAAGGATTTCTCGGAAAGCCGCCATGAAGCGATGATTCGGAATCTCCCTTGTAATGAACTGACGATCGTAAAACCGCTGACTGTGGCTGAGCAAAACCTCTATGTTCGAGACCAAAATAGACTTGCTGTGTTTGTCTATGGAATGGTTGAGTTCGTAGGATATTTCTTTGAGACAGCCCACTATGATGCTCCGCTCGCGTTCGCTCATGTGCAGAGCTTCATGTACGGAATAATCGAAAAAGCAGAAGTTACGGATGCGCTTTCCCAGCGATGTGCCATGCAGCAAATCCGGGTGAAACAGCAAAGCCCAGCCTTCGGGACGTGTTCCCGGAGCATTGCTCAGTTCTATTTTTTGCCCGGGGGCGATGAATATGATCGTCCCTTCCTCATAATCGTAAACGCTGTGACCGTATCTTAAACCGCAACTTTTTGTCTCTTTGAGGAAGATGGCATATACTTCATATTGTATGCCATACTCGCCGATCAGTGCCGACGCGTCGGGGAAGTCGGCAAAGTTCACCACACTGATCAAAGGATGGAGCGTTTCTATCCCCATCGGCTTATGGAAATCTGCCACTGAACTGATTTTGATGTTCTTCACGGAGTTCGTTCCTTTTACAATAAATAATGACATTGTTTCACGCAGGCAAAGGTATGAGAATAACTCGGTTTTATTTCATTCATCGGTGATATTGGTAGGAAAAACAGCGATATAGGTATATCGCACTCCGGACAAACCGTATAACTTTGCATCGGTAAAAATAAAAGAATATGGCAAAAACGATATTTGAGCGATTGCATGCGGGAGAAACGATTGCCCACTCCGATCCCGATTTTGTCTTGGTACATGAAGCCTGTTCCGAAACGACGGCCGGACTCATCGCCTACAACAAGGAAACGGACATGCAGGCGAGCCGCATCCTCTTGTCCGGCATTCTGGGACGAGAGATTCCCGAGAGCACGTTCGTGGCGAAACCTTTCCACATCAACTACGGCAAAAACCTGTGTCTCGGACACAACATTTACATCAACATGAATTGCACAATGCTCGACTTGGGAGGAATCACCATAGAGGATGACGTTCTCATTGCTCCTAACGTCAGTATTTCCAGCGAAGGACATCCCATTGAACCCGAGCTCAGGGGGCATCTCTTCGGCAAATCCGTACATATTTCCCGGGGAGCATGGATCGGAATGGGCGCAACCATTCTGCCCGGAGTGACCATCGGACGACACGCGGTGGTGGCCGCAGGCGCGGTCGTCACATCGGACGTCCCCGACAACGCCATAGTAGCGGGCATTCCTGCACGCATAATTAAAATGATTGAAAGCAAGACATCTCCATAAACATGAAAAAAGGCGGCCGGGCATTGCCCGAAACGACGAATTCACATCAAAAATAATCCACCGGGTATGTTTATAAGAAAAAATCTCCGTTCCGGTGCTGATTATTGCGGGTGAGAAAGCACACTCCCGTTATTTCAGTGAAGATGCCTATCGGCAGGTGGGAAGCGACGACAAAGAATTGCTCATTATTCCCGGCGCGAGCCACGTCGACCTTTACGACAATGAGGCAGGAGTCATTCCCTTCGGCAAGCTGGCGAATTTCTTTCATGTCAAACTGACCTAAGTTTGAAAACCACGGAAAAGTTCTCCGCTTTTTCTTATCTTTGTCCGGAAAATACGCTCATCTGCATCGCATCATGAAGAAGAAAATAGTAAATAATACAAACAAAAACATCATTCATACAGGCTGAAGGCCTGCATGAGAAACCTCCATACACAGTGAGAGGCTGCGAATCCTGCGGGATTTTGCAGCCTTTTTTTGTTGAAAAAACGGAATATTTCGGCTAAACAGCAGATTTTTCGTTTTCGAAAAAACGAAGAAGACATTTTTGCAAAAACGACACCTTTTTTGTCGAAAAACGAATTTTCCGGCACAAGTAAAATCTTACGGATTTTTTACCGAAAGAAAATCAAGGGAAGGCAAAAACATCGGCAAACGGTAAAACAATCGAACAAAACAGACAGAGAAAAAGACGAACGGAAAGCAAAGAACAAATTCCCGCAAAAACAAAAAGAAGGCAAGCAAACGGACGAAGATTAAGGATGAAGGACCGCTTCCATGAAGCCCGTTTCACGCCCTCATCAATGATCGGCTCTCCGCAGCCGGACGGACAACACTTTGCGCTTCACGACAACCATGTTGATTGCCGAAACGACGATGCACAACACAGCCCCGACAACGGCCGTCGCCCAAATAGAACTACCCTCCAGTTGAGGAAATAATTGGCGAATGCCATCTACATAATACCCCCTCGCGGCGTTTACGATGATTATGGAAACCACGAACACCAATGCATTCAACACCAACGTAAGCATCTGATAAGGGAAGGCCACGCGTGCAGGACTGTAACCGATCAGCAGCAGACTCTCCAGCTTGACCGTGTTCTTCTGCAACAACAAAAAGATACTCAGCATTAAGATATAGAACGACAGCAAACTGATGAGCAACCCCACGGCGAGCACAATGCCCGTGATGAGACGGAGAAAAGAAGTAGCCTTTCCCGCATCCAGTTTTCCGTCTTCCGTTTCGTAGCCCTTCTCACGGAAGAAGCGGGCGATGGAAGCGTCTGTCGGGTTCTTCACCTCGACGATGAGGCGGGATGGCAAAACCTCGGCTTGGGGAGCCAGACGCCGGTTGGCGGCAATCATGAACGACTGCGGAACCAACAACGTATTGAGGCGGTTGGAGAAACCCACGATGTTTCCGGTGTACGTTTCCGTTTGTCCGTTTCCGCGCAGTACGATGTTCATGCGGATGAGCCCCATCAGCCCTTCGGACAACCGGGGCAGATTACGGCTTTGCGCAAAACCGAAGTTGTACAGGTTGAGGTAGTCTTTGGGAATAATGATGGGAATGGTTTGGCTTCCGGCTTCATACTTCCATCGGTTGAGGTCGATGTCGACAAAAGAATCGGGCACGGATTCAAAAAACATCTCCGTGGAGATTTCAAAGCCGGCCTGCCGCATACCGGCCGAGACCTTGAACTGAGCAGGCATAAAACCGCCCACGGAACGGGCGAAAGACTGTTTACTCAATTCCTCGATTTCCGCATGGGTGAAGACTGTGCTTTTTCCTGCCAGCGACCCGAGAGTGCCCACCTTCTTGGTCACCGTCAGGTAGTCGCCTTTCAGAAAACTGTTGCCTCTTTCGTCGAAAACCGGAGCCACATCACGATAGAACTGTATGCCAAGCAAAACGATGACCATGCCGAACAAATTGGCCAAAAAGAATCCGGTAAGTTGCCCGATGCTGAGGTGTTGCCGGAGCAGTCGCCAAAGGAGAGTGTCCATAGGTTGAGAAGTTAGAGAGTCCATACTTGCCCGTAAGGCAGTTCGAGATGTTTTCCGACGGAAGTCACCAGAATCCCCGCTCCTTGCCGATCGGCCTCCTCAAGAAGCAAACGGCTCATGATAAGCCCGTTCGCCTCGTCCAGATGGCTGACCGGTTCGTCAAGCAGGAAGAAATCCGCGGGCTGACACAGCATACGGATGAAAGCCACCCGCTGCTGCTGCCCGAAGGAGAGATGCGCCGCCTTGGTCTCCGTCTTTTCGGCCATGCCCAAGGCTTCGAACAGGGCAAGTATCTCTTTCCGTTTCTTATATCCCGTCAGCCGGTTTTTCAGCTGTACGTTTTCCAGAGCCGTAAGTTCGGGAAAGAGACGTAGCTCCTGAAACAAAATCGCCAGCGACCGTTTGCGCAATTCCACCCACTGCCGGATAGAGAACGAACGGATGTTCTCATCGTCGAAACAGATTATCCCCTGATAGTCCGACCGGTAGCCATACAAATAGCTGCACAGCGATGATTTTCCCGTGCCCGAGGCGGATGCGATAAGAATGCGGTCGCCCCGCCGGAAAGCAAGGTCGCGGTGCCAGACTTCCGATTCGACACTGTTTCGGTCGGCAAAGACCTCGGGAAGAATATGTTGCAGACGGATGGTATTCATGTGCGTCCGGAAATTATCGCGTATTGGCGATCAAGTCAATGATTTGTTGCAATGAGTTTTTTCCTTTTTCCTTGAATCTCAACCGGAAAACGGTTTCATCCTCGCCTTGAATGGTGAAACTTTCAATTTGAGACACGGCTTCATTGAATCCGTTGCCCATCCAAAGCGAGACAATCGGAAAGAGGTTTATGGATACAAATGCCGTGGATTTGATTTCATCGGCAAAAGGAGCCTGAAGCAACGATTTCTCCTGTTTTTTACCCAATTCACGATACGCTCTTTCACTGGTGGTCAGATAGAATTGCTTATCGCGCACACCGAAGTATATCGACATATTGCCCTCCTGCAGGCGATACTCATCGCGCGCCATTTCGGTGATCGAGGCCTCGGAAATCCAATTCACCAACGCCCTGCTCTGAAAGAGCGAAGCCAATGCCCGGGCATCTGTCACTTCGGCATACATGGTAAATATCGGTTCCGAATATTCGGAATCGCCCATTTCGACGGCCATGGCCATATCTCCCCGGAACGAGCAGATAAAGTCTTTCAATACGTCCGATTTCAACAGTTTTATTTCATCCTCGTCAGCCTTCTCCGCATAAGACAAGAGTAATTTATAAAATTCGGCTCCATCAATACGGGTATTCATATAAAAAGGAGTTTCCACTGCGAAGTTCTTGGCAAAAACTCCGGTGGCTTTGCCGAAGGCAGCCTTTTGACGCTCCATCGCCTCCAGCATGACTTTATTTTCCGTATATATTCGAGTGCTCAAAGCAGCCTCACCGTTCTCAAAGCTAAGCCCGGCCATCAGAAAAGAGTCGTTGTAACCCTCTTTCGGGATATCGGAGAACCGGTTCAGATAAGACATGTAAAACATGGTAAAGTAAGAGAGAGGAGTGGCAAAACGAATGTCTCCCTTCTGTTTCTGAAGCTGTTCAAAACGAGTTTGAGAAACGATGCTCCGTTCCTTTTTTCGCTTCAGCCAATCGGCAATGCTGTCGAGATCCTTCTCCTCAGTGACCAACAAGAGCGATTCGTTGAACACCAACACCAGAGTCTCATCGGTCAGCTTCGCATAGCGGTAGCCTTTGCCTTGTTGAATACCCGAAGTGATTTTTTTTTCTTCAAACTTTTTCAGCGTCTCCGCCACTTGACCTTCGTCCTTCGTCTTAAACACCAACGAAGCATGAGCAGCCGATCTTTGAGAAGCATAAAAATAGGAAGGAACCGTAAAGTCGACACCCATTTTTTCAGGCTCTTTCAGCAATTCTTCAATGAGCGTACGCGACTCAAACGGGGCCATATCGGCAACCAGTCCGATAAACGTTTCTTTCACTCCTGCATTCACACCATTCAGACCGACTTTATCGGCTAAGGCTTTCATGTCGAAGGAAACGAGAATATCCGCGTCGGCCGGAATAACGTTAAGGTAATCCGTTTTCGATGTCTGCGAACAAGCCACGAGAAGACACAGACAAAACGTTTGTGCCATTAACTGCAAAATGTTTCTTTTTTTCATGCGCTTTATTATTTAAAGGTTATGGAATTTGATTAAGTAAAGACACCGTATGACAAGCCACCAAAGCGGCCGTTTCGGTACGTAACCGGGATTGCCCCAAGGATATGGCTTGAAATCCATTGCGGAGTGCTTTTTCGACTTCCTCTTCGCTGAAATCTCCCTCGGGCCCAATAAGTACAAGCACATCTTCGCCGGGACGAACCACCTCTTTCAGAAGCGGTTTGCGACCTTCGCGGCAGTGCGCGATAAACCGCCGGCCGCTGAAGTTTTTTTCGATGAACTTGTCGAAGTCGGTCATCTCATTGATGATCGGCAAACGTGCTTTGAGCGACTGTTTCATGGCCGAAACCACAATCTTCTCCACACGTTCGGTTTTAATGGCCCGACGCTCGGAGTAACGGCAATTAAGGAAAGTGAGTTCGTCGAAGCCGATTTCCGTGGCTTTCTCCGCGAACCATTCATTGCGGTCCATGTTCTTGGTCGGTGCTACGGCCAGATGCAGCCTGCCTTGCCACAAGGGCGATTGCGGAAGAGTTTCCCGGATGTCGACAAAACATTTCTTGGGCGTGGCCATCGTGATTTCGGCCCGATAAAAACATCCCTTCCCATCGGTGAGCATGATTTCGTCTCCGACTCCGAGCCGCAGCACGCGGGTGCAATGCTGAGCTTCTTCTTCGGGCAACTCGTTGCGCTGTATGATGTCGGGAGCGTAGAATACGTGCATAAGATTCGATTATTGATTCCGGTCGCGTTGCCTGATCTCGTCACGAAGGCGGGCGGCCTGTTCATAGTCTTCTTCCTTTATGGCTTTTTCCAACTGTTCCCGCAAGGCTCCGAGCGATATGCCTTCTTTCTCTTCATGGCCTTTCAAACGCCGGTATTCTTCTTCGAGAAGGATATCGTAAATGAATATCGGGCAGCCGGCCCGCACGGCCAAGGCAAGCGCGTCGGAAGTGCGGGCATCCATGCGGATGATTTCGTTTTCCCGCTTCAGATAAATATACGAATAGTAGACGCCTTCGTCTATTTTATAGATGAGCACACGCAACAAAGAAGCCCCCAAAACACTGATTCCCGCCATAAAAAGATCGTGGGTCAGCGGACGAGGCGAACGAATGCCGCGCAAGTGGAGCAGGATGGCTTTGGCTTCGACGGCACCTATCGTGACCGTAAGCTGCCGATTACCCTCGGTCTCGCCCAATAGCACCACGAAAGTGTCGTTTTTATATTGACTGGCCGTAAGGGTAAGTATTTCCAACTCTACTTTTCTGTCCATGCTTTATCGGGATTTATCGGTGTGCCGGTTCGTGCTTGTAATGGAAAATAAAGGCGAACAACAGCGATACGGCAAGCGCATAGCCGGCAAATACGAACCAGGCGTAGCTCCATTGCGTGGTCTGCGGCTCGACGGTGTTGAAGTCTACGAAATAATTGACCACGGCCTGTGCTCCCAATGTTCCTATCGTGGCACCAAAGCCGTTTGTCATGATCACAAAGAGTCCTTGCGCACTCGAACGGATGGAGACATCCGTCTCCCGGTCAACGAATAGAGAACCGGAGATATTGAAAAAGTCGAAAGCCACTCCGTAAACAAGCATCGAGAGGATGAACATCCACAGACCGCTGCCCGGATCGCCGAAACCGAACAAAGCGAAACGCAGCACCCAGGCAAACATCGCGATGAGCATCACCCGTTTGATGCCGAATTTACTCAGGCAGAAGGGAATGAGCAGGATGCACAAGGTTTCGGATATTTGAGAAAGCGAGATGAGGATGTTGGCATGCTGCACTCCAAACGTCCCGGCATATTCGGGAATCTTTTCAAAACTACTGATGTAGGGATTGGCAAATCCGTTGGTGATTTGCAGCGAAACGCCAAGCAGCATCGAGAAAATGAAAAACAAAGCCATCTTCCTGCTCTTGAACAACGTGAACGCACGCAAACCGAGAGCGTCGATCATCGACTTTGAGCTTCTCGCCTTGTTGACGGGACAACCGGGCAGCGTCAGCGCATATCCTCCGCACACGATACCGAGCGCGGCGCAGGCAAAAAACTGTCCGTAAGTCTGCTGCAAGCCCAACAGGTCGACCGCCCACATGGAACAGATGAAGCCGATGGTTCCGAATATGCGGATGGGCGGAAAGGTTTTAATGGTATCCAGTCCCGACTGTTCCAACGCGGTATAGGCCACCGAATTGGAAAGTGCCAACGTAGGCATGTAGAAAGCCACGCTGCAAGAATAAAGCGTAAAAAGTATGCCGAATTCGGTTCCGCCCTCGTGAGAGGTCATGCCGTAGAAACCCGCCGCACCGATGAAAGCGGCCGCAAGCAAATGGCTGATGCTCAGCAAACGCTGGGCGGGAATCCACCTGTCGGCCACGATGCCGAGTATGGCAGGCATAAATAATGAAACGATGCCCTGCATCGCATAGAACAAGCCGATATTCTCACCCATTCCTATCGACGCAAGGTAGCTTCCCATGGAAGTAAGATACGAACCCCATACGGCGAACTGCAGGAAGTTCATAATGATCAGTCGAACTTTAATACTCATTGTATCAGATACTTTATATGTATTTTCCGTAAATTGTCGAGCTCAACAATACTTACAGCGATATTCCTCGAATCAGGGGGAAACGGGTGTTTTCCCTGCAATCGACGCATAAACTTAAATGCAATATTCGTGATTTTTTCAGACATCCGCAAAAAAACGCCCTGTTATTTGAGAAATCTATTCACCGCACCGTTAGCGACAACATGATTTCCCGCATCATTTATCTTCTCCGACCGCACAATCATAATCGTAGGTCTGCACCCTCCTTTTCGTTGAAGCGCACCCACACTTTCGTCGGCCTGCACTCTCTTTTTCGTCGGGGTGCAGGCAAACGAATAAATTTGTGCAGCAACAAGGCTTAAAAAAATGGAGGAGTTCACCTTGCTTTGTGGGAGAATCGGCGTTGTCTTGTGGGGGAGTTTATAAGGAGAGGTATATGGTTTTGATTTTCAATGTTCTTTCTCCTGAATTTACATAAGACGGTAAACCTGAAAAGACCGTCACAGCAGATATTGCGTCACCTTAAGAGAGGACATGTCTTTGGGAACAGCTTCTTTTATGGCTTCTTTCAGGACATTTAATAAATGCGTCCGGACAAAGTCCTTTCCGGTGGCCAGCAGAATGGGGCGCGTGGGACGAGGGATGGCAAAAGGACGAACCAAAGCCTGCTGTTCTTTACTCAACTGCCTGAGAGCCAATTCGGGGATGAACGTAATCCCTTTCCCACTCTCGACCATTCTCATAAACGTTTCGATGCTGCCCAGCCGATAGGCCATTTGGCTGACCTTCACCGCCTCCATCTGACAGAAGCGCACCAGTTGATCACGAAAACAATGACCTTCATCAAGCAGCCACAAACGTTCTCCCGTAACGTCGGAAGTGCGGATGAGCTCCTTTTTAAATAAAGGCTCTTTAGGAGACACATAGGCAAAAAATTCTTCGTAAAACAAGACTTCTTCCGTCAAAGCGTTATTATCCAAATGACTCGCCACAATCCCGGCATCTATCTCCTTATCTTGCAAAGCCTGTTTGAGTTCGTGCGTCTTTATCTCCGTGACCCGGATGTCCAGCTGAGGATGAGTTTCCATCAGTTGCGGGAAAAATCTCGGCAACAAATAAGGAGCTATCGTGGGCAACACACCCAGCCGAAAAGTTCCCGACAACGAATGTTGCTCCTCGGCAATGACGTCTTTCACCTGCGCGGCATGAATCAGCACCTCGCGTGCCTGCCGGATAACCTTCTCTCCTATCCTTGTGGGACAAACCGGCTGAGCGGTTCGGTCAAAGAGTTTTACCCCCAATTCGTCTTCCAGTTTCTGAATCATGGCGCTTAATGTGGGCTGCGTCACACCGCAATGTTCGGCTGCCCGCGCAAAATGCCTGAATTGATCTACGGCCAAAAGATACTCTAATTGTTGTATGGTCATTTATCGTATTACGTTGAATGATTTTTAAAAACACTTTCCCCATTATTCCAACCGGCAACGGGGCATGAACGGCAAACAAAGTTAGAGAAAATTACGGCTCGACGAAGCCCGTCCGCGGGGTTTTAACAGATTGCCCTTTCGACAGCCGGGCTTCAATAATTAAAAAAACAAAAAAGAGAAGAAAAACAAAACCACTCCCGATGTTCTCAATGAACAATGTATTATATTTGCACATGGACAATGAGTGAAAACTCACGTCCGTTAAATTATTAACTTTAATCACATTTTTTATGGAAGTTAAAAAATCACCCAAAGCAGACCTTGAAGGCAAGAAGTCTACATGGTTGCTGATCGGCTATGTGGTGGTATTGGGCTTCATGTTTGTGTCCTTCGAATGGAGTCGTCGCGACGTGAAAATCGATACAAGCCAGGCTGTGGCCGATCTCGTGTTTGAAGAAGAAATTATTCCAATCACGGAGACTCCTGAACAGCAGGCTCCGCCCCCGCCCGAAGCCCCGAAAGTGGCTGACGTATTGGAAATCGTGGATGACAAGGTTGTGGTTGACGAACCGACCAACGTCATGAACGAAGATAACGTATCGAAAGTGGAAATCGTTTACAAACCGCCCACACAAGTGGTGGAAGAAGAACCCGACGAACAGGTTATCTTCGAAGTCGTAGAAACCATGCCGGAATTTCCGGGTGGACAGGCCGCTCTGATGCAATATCTGGCCAAGAACATCAAGTACCCGACCATTGCTCAGGAAAACGGCACGCAAGGACGCGTTATCGTACAGTTCGTTGTCAATAGAGACGGATCCATCGTAGACGCCAAAGTCGTTCGCAGTGTAGACCCCTATCTGGATAAAGAAGCTCTCCGCGTGGTAGGAACCATGCCGAAGTGGAAGCCGGGTATGCAACGCGGCAAACCGGTACGTGTAAAGTACACATTGCCCGTTATGTTTAGATTGCAGTAATAAATCATATTACAACATCAGGAGAGGCTGCTTCATTGCAGCCTCTCTTTTTCCCATCCTTCAAACCTCTGTTTTCCCGTTTATTTTTGATCTACTCTTTTTCCTATGTTTACACCCGCCCAACTAACCGAACACATCAACCGCCTATTCGACAATCCCCATTTTCCAGACACGCCGAGAGAACTTTACACGCCCATCGAGTACGTCCTTTCACTGGGCGGAAAGCGCATCCGCCCTTTGCTTATGATGATGGCATACAATCTCTATCGGAACGACATAACCGCCACCGACCTGCCCGCAATGGGCATAGAGGTATATCACAACCACACCCTGCTGCATGACGATTTGATGGACCGTGCCGATATGCGCAGAGGAAAACCCACCGTACACAAAGTTTGGAGCGACAATACGGCAATTTTATCCGGAGACGCCATGCTCCTGCTGGCCTACCGATATATGACATCCTGCCCTCCCGAACACCTGAAAGCCGTGCTGGACATATTCAATCAAACGACTCTGGAGGTCTGTGAAGGCCAACAATTCGACATGGAATTTGAAACAAGGCAGAACGTGAACGAAGCGGAATATGTAGAAATGATTCGGTTAAAAACGGCTGTTTTACTGGCCGCTTCTTTAAAGATAGGAGCGGTATTGGCCGACGCTCCGAAAGAAGACGCCGAAATGCTCTATCTTTTCGGCATGTACATCGGTATCGCCTTTCAGCTTCAGGACGATTTGCTCGACGTATATGGCAACCCGAAAGTCTTCGGCAAAAACATCGGGGGAGATATCCTTTGCAACAAAAAGACATACCTGCTGATAAAGGCACTCGAGCGCGCCAATCCCAATCAACAACGAGAATTGGAACACTGGCTGTCTGCCGTGAATGTTCAGCCGGCCGAGAAAATAAAGGCCATCACCGATCTTTATGACTCCATCGACGTAAAAGCATGCTGCGAAAACAAGATACGCGAATATTACGAGAAAGGCATGGAATGCCTGGAAGCCGTATCGGTAGTCGAAGAGAAAAAGAAGGAACTCAAGAATTTGATGAAGAAACTCATGTTTCGTGAAAATTAGCACAGAAAAAACGCAGCATGCCGTACAGACGACTACCCAACACAGACCAAGCCCGCATCCGGGCACTGAAAGCCGCAGTTGAAAAAGGAGAAACGGATCAACCGATGCAGGACAGAGTTATTCCGCTACAAACGTTGATCGAAGCCCGTAATTTCCTGACCAAATTCGAGGCGGCTCAAATCTTCTACACCCAATGCTATGAAATTCAAGCACGAGGCGGAAAGAAACACCAAAAGGACACTCAAATGGCCCGCCTGTATATTTCCCACTTCATTCAGGTCCTCAACTTCTCCATCCTACGCAAAGAAATAAAAGAGGAACATCGGTTATTTTATGGTTTATCCGTGCCCAATGTTGTTCCCGATTTGCTGAGCGACTCCGCCATCTCGGAATGGGGGAAAAAGCTGATCGAGGGAGAGCACCTACGCCTCGCACATGGAGGAACGCCTATTTATAATCCCACGATTGCCCGGGTAAAAATGCACTACGACCGTTTTTGCGAAAGCTACACCCAGCAAAAAAACTACCAGACGGCTACCAATCGCAGCTTGGAAGAACTTTCGTCCATGCGGAAACGTGCCGATGAGTTGATTCTGGATATATGGAACCGAGTGGAGGAAAAATTTTCAGTAATCCCCATACCCAAGGAACGTCTCGCGCTCTGCCGTGAATATGGGGTTATCTACTACTACCGTTCGGGAGAAAAAAGAGAACAAGACGAAGATTGATATGTTGATAGACACCCACGCCCATTTGTTTTTGGAAGAATTTGAGGAAGACTTGCCCGAAGTAATCGACCGTGCGCGAGATGCCGGCGTATCCGCCATTTACATGCCCAACATCGACGGCACGACCGTTGACAAAATGCTGTCCGTGTGCGATGCCTATCCGGGCTATTGTTTCCCCATGATCGGACTGCACCCCACATCGGTCAACGAACATTATGAACAAGAACTCGCCATCCTACGCCATCGGTTGGAAACATCACGCCGCTTCATCGCCATAGGAGAAATCGGTTTGGATTTATATTGGGACACCACCTTTCTGTCCGAACAACTTTCGGCTTTTGAAAAACAAATCGAATGGGCATTGGCGTTCCGACTCCCCGTGGTCATTCACATTCGCGAAGCCCTCGACGAAGTGTGCCGCGTCATGGAAAAGTTCAAGACTACACCTCTCCGAGGCGTTTTCCACAGTTTCACGGGAAGCGTCGAAGAAGCCCGACGGTTATTGGAATTTGAGAATTTCCTGCTCGGCATCAACGGAATAGTCACGTTCAAAAAAGCGACTCTATCCGAAACGCTAACGGAAATTCCATTGGAACGCATCATATTAGAGACAGACGCTCCCTATCTGTCTCCCACTCCTCATCGGGGACGAAGAAATGAAAGCGCGTTCATAAAAAACACACTGATGAAAGTGGCAGAGGTTTATCGCATGACACCGGAAGAAGTGGCACAAGCAACTTCAGAGAACGCCCGAAAACTATTCTGCGACGGGTTTCTCGCCTGACAAGGTTTTAAAATATATTAATTTGACACTTTTCTCAGCGAGAAAATAAAGATAATGCTTCACGAGAAAAAAAAAAAGGATACATTTGTAGCTGAAAAAAGAAACAATACAAGGAGAGATGCTCGAGTGGTTGAAGAGGCACGCCTGGAAAGCGTGTATACGCCAAAAGCGTATCGGGGGTTCGAATCCCCCTGTCTCCGCTTTCTCTGGAAAGAGATTGTGACATAAACAAAGACAACAAATCATAATTCAATTATTTAATCTTAAAAATTAGACACACAATGAAAAAGTTTTTTGCAATTGTTGCTGTGATTGGAGCATTGACATTCGGCTCAACTCAATTGGCTCAGGCCCAAGATGCACCCGCTGCTCAACAAACGGAACAACAGGCTGCAGCTACCGAACAAGCTACTCCTTCCGAAGGTGGTGGTATCCACAAAGAATTGAAAGTAAAATTCATCGAAGGAACTGCTTCATTCATGAGTTTGGTAGCCATCGCTTTGGTTATCGGTTTGGCGTTCTGTATCGAGCGTATCATCTATTTGAGCTTGGCCGAAATCAACACTAAAAAATTCGTTGCCTCTATCGAAGCCGCTTTGGAAAAAGGCGATGTGGAAGGAGCCAAAGACATTGCCCGTAACACGAGAGGTCCTGTTGCTTCTATCTATTATCAAGGATTGATGCGTATTAACGAAAACATCGACGTAGTAGAAAAATCCGTAGTATCTTACGGTGGCGTACAAGCCGGCTACTTGGAAAAAGGTTGTTCTTGGATCACGCTGTTCATCGCCATGGCTCCGTCACTCGGGTTCTTGGGTACTGTAATCGGTATGGTGCAGGCTTTCGATAAAATCCAACAAGTAGGTGACATTTCTCCGACAGTTGTTGCCGGCGGTATGAAAGTGGCTTTGATTACTACGATCTTCGGTTTGATCGTTGCTTTGATTTTGCAGGTATTCTATAACTATATCCTGTCTAAGATCGAAGCTCTCACAAGCGAAATGGAAGACTCTTCTATCTCTTTGCTTGACATGGTAATCAAATATAACTTGAAATACAAAAAATAATTTTGAACGATGAGTAAATTATCATACAAAATATCGTACTACGTACTGTACGCGATATTTGCGGTCATTCTGCTTGTTTTGGGACTGTTCTACTTCGGTGGAGACGCTCAAGGAGCAGATGTGATTCCGGGAGTAGATCCGGAAATGTGGCAACCGGCTCAAACAAATATACTGCTCTATCTGATGTATGTGTTGTTTGCAATAGCCATTATCGCCATGCTTGTTGGAGCTTTTTTCCAGTTCGGAGCCGCTTTGAAAGACAATCCGAAGAATGCCATTCGTTCACTTCTCGGCTTGGTTCTTTTGGCAGCCGTTTTGATTATCGCTTGGGCAATAGGTGATGCTACACCGCTCCATATCCAAGGATACGACGGACCGGACAACGTTCCTTTCTGGTTGAAAATAACCGATATGTTCCTTTATTCTATTTACATTTTGTTGTTTGTAACCGTTGTTGCAATCATTGTAAATAGCATAAAGAAAAGACTCTCGTAAACCCAATAGAGGCAACTCTATCAAATCCAGATATTACAATGGCTAAAGGAAATAGAAAAGTTCCTGATATTAATTCAAGTTCTACGGCAGATATCGCTTTCTTGTTGCTTATCTTCTTCTTGATTACCACATCAATGGATACGGACCGTGGGTTGGCAAGACTTTTGCCGCCTCCGCCCGAAGAAAAGGTAGATGCAACTGATAAGATTAAGGAACGCAACATCCTGCAAGTATATCTCAATAAAGATGATGCTTTGATGTGCGGAAACGAATATATCAGTATTGAGCAACTAAGGGATAAAGCTAAAGAATTCATTGCCAACGTGAATAATGAAGAGCACAAGCCGGAAAAGACACTGAAAGAAGTGGCTTTCTTGGGTCAGACTCTCGTTAACGATAAGCATGTAATCTCTTTGCAGAATGACCGTGGTTCTTCCTATCAGGCATATATCAGCGTTCAGAACGAATTAGTTGCCGCTTACAACGAATTGAGAGATGAATTGTCTCAATCGAAATTCGGCAAACTTTACGCTGAACTCAAAGATGACGAGCAAAAGGCTGTCCGCGAAGTTTTTCCACAACGTATCTCGGAAGCTGAACCTAAAAAATACGGAGAAAAAAAGAAGTAATCATGGGAAAATTTAATAAAACTGGTAAACGTGAAATGCCGGCTTTGAACACTTCTTCTTTGCCCGATTTGATTTTCACCCTGTTGTTCTTCTTTATGATTGTAACAACGATGCGTGAAGTAACTCTGAAGGTACAGTTCAAACTTCCGGTAGGTACTGAGCTCGAGAAACTGGAAAAGAAATCATTGGTGACTTTCATTTACGTTGGCGAACCGACACAGGAATACCGCGCGAAGATGGGTACTGAAAGCCGTATTCAGTTGAACGACAGTTATGCTGAAGTTTCGGACGTACAGGACTTCATTTTCAGTGAACGTGCAAGCATGAATGAAAGCGACCAAGGTAAGATGACCGTTTCTCTGAAAGTCGATCAAAAGACGAAGATGGGTATTATAACAGACGTGAAAAATGCTCTTCGTCAAGCCTATGCATTAAAGATTAACTACTCTTCCAATAAGCGGGAAAGTAAATAATCACTCAGTCAACAGATTTATCTTCTGTGCCATCCACTCACAAGGTTGTTTGTACAGAGGATAGAAGAAATAAAAAGCGAAAGGAGTTGCCTCATCGGTCAACTCCTTTCGCTTTTATATTGCAATCACACAAAACCGCAAGACAAACTTTCTATTGTACACAAAGATAATAGCGATACGCAAAGAAAAGATAAGCGAGTGGGTTGGGCATATATATCCTAAAAAGCCGTTACCGCTTCTTCCCTCTCCCGCCATAGAGCCGTTCGATCAAATCTTCCCGGCCGATCCGCTTCAACTCTTGCAAAATATTTTTCCGTTCCTCGGGCTTATACCAAAAGAAAAATTGGCGCTGGCGCAGTTTCTCACGAGGAGTCTTTGCACTGAATACGGGTTCTAAAGTGTAAGGATGGAAACCGGTGTACCAAGCCTCAGTAGCCACAGTCATCGGCGTCGGGGTGAAATCTTGAATTTGTTCCAACTGAAAATCGAGCTGTTTGGTGAGAACGGCAAGCTCTGCCATATCCTCTTCTTTACAGCCGGGATGTGAGGAAATGAAATACGGAATGAGTTGCTGACGCAAATTCTCTTCCCGATTGATGCGGTCAAATATCCGTTTAAAGGCTTCGAACTGCTTGAACGAAGGTTTACGCATGACGGAAAGCACACGGTCGCTCGTGTGTTCGGGAGCGACTTTCAACCGTCCGCTCACGTGTTTCACTATCAGTTCGCGAGTGTATTCCGAGGCACTGCGATTCACGGCTTCGTCGCGGCTTTCATGAAGCAAAAGATCGTAACGCACACCACTTCCGATAAAGGATTTCTTAATGCCGGGCAAGGAGTCGACCGAACGATAAATATCGAGCAAAGGCGCATGATCCGTATTGAGGTTGCGGCACACCTGAGGATGAATACAGGAAGGACGTTTACACTTGCGACATACGGCTTCGTCGCTCCCCTTCATCCGGTACATATTGGCCGATGGGCCGCCGAGATCGCTAAGATAGCCTTTGAAATCGGACATCTGCACAATTTTCTCGACTTCTTCGAGAATGGATCGCTTGCTGCGACTGACAATGAACTTCCCCTGATGAGCGGAAATGGTACAAAACGCACACCCGCCGAAACAACCGCGATGGATGTTTACCGAAAACTTGATCATGTCATAGGCAGGGATACGTTTCCCCTTGTATTTAGGGTGCGGCAGGCGGGTGTAAGGCAGGTCGTAAGAATAATCCAGTTCCTCACTGCTCATCGGCGGATAAGGCGGATTGACCACCACAACCTGATTTCCCGTGAGCTGCGTAATACGCGACGACTCGTATTTATTGCTTTCTTCCTCGATGTGACGGAAATTGGCAGCCTGTTTCTTCTTATCCGCCAAACATTCATCATGGGTGTGGAGCCGAATGTCAGAAGGAGCCGATGTCCAATCTTTCGCCCGACAGAGATAGGCGGTTTGCGGGAGGGTGCCGGTCACGGAACGCAAATCGCGCACGGTAAAACCGTCAGACGCAGAGGGCGAGATTGCTTTCATTCTTCGCACCAGTTCCTGAATGGGCTTTTCGCCCATGCCGTAAATCAACAGGTCGGCACCGCTGTCGCAAAGGATGCTGCGCCGCAACTCTTCTTTCCAATAATCATAATGGGTCAGCCGGCGCAAACTGGCTTCAATGCCGCCCAAAACGACAGGTACGTCGGGGAAAAGTCTTTTGAGTATCTCGGTATAAACGACGGACGGATATTCGGGGCGCATGTCCGGACGGCCGTCGGGCGTATAGGCGTCTTCGCTTCTGAGGCGACGATTGGCCGTATATTTATTGACCATTGAATCCATGTTGCCCGGCGAAATGCCGAAGAAGAAACGCGGACGCCCCAACTTTTTGAAATCGCGCAAGTCGTCACGCCAATTGGGCTGGGGAACGATGGCCACTTTCAGCCCCTCCGCTTCGAGAATGCGCCCGATGACGGCAGCACCGAAAGAGGGATGATCGACGTAGGCATCGCCGCTGAAGAGGATGATATCCGCTTCGCTCCACCCTCGCAACTCCATTTCCTTTTTGGTCGTAGGCAACCAATCTGTCAGCCGATATTCTTTCATTCCGCAAAGGTACGGATAAATTTGGCTACATCGGTCGTCTCACGGAAGTTCCGAAGCTGCTTCGGCATCCAGAAAGAGCTCCGCGTCGACGGCATGATGCGCCACATAGGCAGCGGGGCCGGCATCGGCCGAGCGATAAATTCCGGCCACGACCCGTGCCTTGTTCCGACCGTGAATCAGAAAAAAAGTATGGCGGGCGGCGGTCATGGGACGTCCTGTCATGGCTATCCGCTTTTGTCCGCTTTGCGGCTGTGTGCCGACGGCATAGGGGCATTCGGCCGTGAGGAGGTCTTCCTGACCGGGGAAGACGGAAGAGGTGTGTCCGTCTTCACCGACGCCAAGCAATACGGCATCGAAACGGACTTCTCCTTCTTCTTGCGGAACGTGAGAGAGCACGAGTTCCGAATAGCGCAACGCCTCTTCTCGAGGCGGTCTTTCTCCTTCGATGCGAAAGATATGCGTTTCCGGCAGGGGAACCGCCTGCAAAAGGGTTTCCCGCGTCATGCGGTAGTTGCTTTGGCTGTCGGTCGGCGCCACGCACCGCTCATCGACCCAATAAAGACGGAGTCGATCCCAAGGGGTGGCTTCGGCATATTCTTTTGCCCAAAGCGTAAACATCAGTGCCGGCGTACTTCCTCCGCTCACGGCCAAATGGAAAGGACGTTCGGGCGTCTCGTTCATCAGACAGAGCAGGCGTTCGATCAGCACACGTGCCGTATCGGCCGGGGCGGGGCAAACGGTATGTTTCATAATTCGCAATATTGATCGGTGTTGGTCAGATTCTTACACGGATTCGTCCATGCCGCTCCGTGTTCACGCATCATGGCCTCGCTTTCCAGCGGCCCCCACGTTCCGGCCGGATAGCCGTATAACGGCGCGTCGAGATGTTCGTTCCAATAGCGCAGCACCGGATCGAAGAAACGCCACGAAGCCTCCACGGCATCACTGCGCGTGAACAGGGTGGCATCGCCCTGAATGCAGTCGTCGATAAGGCGCGCATAGGCATCTCCGCCCGGTACGCCGCCGAGTTGTGAATAACTGAAGTCCATGGACACCTGTTTCACTTCAAAGCCTGCTCCGGGCATCTTCATTCCTATGGTCAGCACCATTCCTTCGTTGGGTTGCAAACGCAGAATCAGTTTGTTCGCGCGTGAGCAGTCGCCGGTGGAGCAACGAAACATCTGGTGAGGGGTCTCGCGGAAGTGAATCACTATTTCCGTCACCTTGGTGGGCATCTGTTTGCCCGTTCGGATATAGAAAGGCACGCCGCTCCAACGCCAATTGCTGATGCCCAACTTCATGGCGATGTACGTCTCGGTGCGAGAGTCGGGGGCCACGCCTTTCTCTTCCCGATAGGCTTTCTTATTGACGCCTTCGACGTACTGGCCGCGCACGATGTGTTCGTTGAGATCGACTTCGGTGAGGGGGGTGAGCGACTCGTAGACTTTGACCACTTCGTTACGGAAATTATCGGCATTGAACACCGCGGGCGGTTCCATGGCCGTGAGCGCCACAAGCTGAATGAGATGATTCTGCACCATGTCGCGCAAAGCTCCTGCCGTTTCGTAGAAGCCTCCCCGCTGCTCGATGCCGAGGTTTTCCACAGCCGTCACCTCCACATAGTCGATGTAATTACGATTCCACAAGGGTTCAAAGACGCCGTTTGCGAAACGGAAGGCCAGAAGATTCTGTGCCGTTTCCTTACCGAGGAAGTGATCGATGCGATAAATCTGTCGTTCTTCAAAAACGGAGGCGAATATTTTATTGAGTTCGCGTGCCGATTCCAAATCGTAACCGAAAGGTTTCTCCACGATGATGCGCGAGCCGGGTGTGTTCAGCCCCACGTCTTTGAGATGCAGAGGAACCACGCCGTAGAGCGACGGCGGAGTGGCCAGATAGAACAGCAAATTGTCCGGATGTTCCGTGTGCGTCAGTTCCTTCAATCGTTCTTTAAGGCGGGGGTATCCATCTTTTTCGGCAGGATCTGTCGACAAATAATGCAGATGGGTCACGAACTCGGCCATCAACGCTTCGTCCCGTTCTTCTTCCTTGACGAATTGTCTCAGCTCTGTCGATATATATGCGCGGTATTCCTCGTCGGTGTACGCCGTACGGGCCACGCCGAGAACAGAAAACGCGCCTCTCAAACGCTTGTCGCGAAAGAGAGAATAGAGCGCCGGCATCAGCTTCCGTTTAGTCAGATCGCCCGAGGCGCCGAAGATAATCATTGCAAATTGATCCATATTCTTTATCTTTATGGGTATGAAAAAAAGCTTTTCCCGAGTATCCGATGTCCGCGCATTATTGGGGGGGGGGAAGCGACGTTCACGTCCGAACCTTTCGATGTTCGGGCAATAACTTTCCGATGCTCGCGGAACGTGCCGCACGAGACAGTCGGGAACGCAGGAATGCACGCCCGTTCGGCCACGCCGTCGTCAAGCCGAATACGTGCCGGATTGGGTGTTTCCGCCCTCACCGGTCCAGTTTTCGTGGAAAAAGCGTCCGCGCGGAGCATCCGTACGCTCAAAGGTGTGCGCGCCGAAATAGTCTCGTTGCGCCTGTACCAGGTTGGCGGGAAGTTGCGGCGACGTGAGCGAGTAAGTATAATTGAGCGCGGAGGCAAAAGCCGGCACGGGCAATTCGTCCCGCACGGCATCGGCCACCACTTTTTTCCATGAGGGGAGCAAAGTTTTCACTTCGGTCGTGAAATAAGGGGCCGAGAGGAGATTGGCAGGGCGGTCGGAGGCTTCGAAAGCCGCCGCGATGTCGTTGAGAAAAACGCTGCGGATGATACATCCCCCACGCCACATGCGGGCGATGGAGGCAAGGTCGAGTTCCCATCCGAAAGTGTCGGAAGCCTGTTGCAACACGGCAAACCCCTGTGCATAGGATACAAGTTTCGAGGCGTAGAGGGCGGCGAACACTTCTTCGACGGCAGCCTGTTTGTCGGCAACGGAACCGGGATGCCCCGTGGGCAGCTTTCCGGCAATTTCAACACGCAATTCTTTCCGGGCCGACAGGCTGCGCTCGAAAACGGCCGTGGCAATCAGCCCGAGCGGCATGCCGAGTTCCATGGCGTTGATGACGGACCATTTGCCCGTTCCCTTCTGCCCCGCCGCATCCAGAATTTTATCGACCAGATAGTCGCCTTCGGCGTCTTTATGTCTCAGGATGTGGGAAGTAATCTCGATGAGGTAACTGCGGAGTTTGCCTTCGTTCCAACGGGCAAACACGTCGGCCATCTCTTCGTTGGTCAGCCCGATGCGTTGTTTCATCACCCAATAGGCTTCGGCGATGAGTTGCATGTCGCCGTATTCGATGCCGTTGTGAATCATCTTCACGAAATGACCCGATCCTTCGGGCCCCACCCACTCGCAACACGGAGTGCCGTCGGGAGCTTTCGCGGCAATGCTTTGCAATAGGGGTCGAACGCTTTCCCAAGCTTCTTTCGCCCCTCCGGGCATGATGGAAGCGCCTTTCAACGCGCCTTCTTCGCCGCCCGACACTCCGCTACCGACAAAGAGAAATCCTCTTTCGGAGGCCTCTCTCACTCTGCGGTTGGTATCTTCGTAATTGGAATTTCCCCCGTCTATCAGGATGTCGCCGGGCGATAGCAACGGGAAAAGTTGTTCCATGAGTTCGTCCACGGCACGTCCGGCACGCACCATCATCATGATCTTGCGCGGGGCGGCAACGGATTCCACAAACTGCCGCAAGTCAGTGTATCCGCAGATGTTCTTTCCGCGGGCGCGCCCGTTTACGAAACGTTCGACCACGCCTTCTTCCACACCGGGAACGGTACGGTTGTAGACCGATACGTTCCATCCCCTACTCTCCATGTTGAGGGCAAGATTCTCGCCCATGACCGCCAGCCCGATCAGGCCGATGTCTGTCTTATGTTGTTTTTCCATTGTCAATGTACAATCCGGTAAATGGTTTATGGAAAGAAAACGGATGAAAGCGGGTATTTGTTCTTTCATGTGCGGATTTATTGTTATTTTCGCGAAGTTTAACCTTTCAACGTATATGAAGAAAATCCGTATCGGTCTTTTGCCGCGCATTCTCATCGCCATCGTGCTGGGAATCGCCGTCGGGAACGTGGCTCCTTTGCCACTGGTTCGTGTGTTTATCACTTTCAATGGCATTTTCAGCGAATTTCTCCGGTTTGCCATTCCCCTCATCATTCTGGGTCTGGTCACCGTGGCCATTGCCGACATCGGAAAAGGCGCGGGACGAATGTTGCTGACGACAACGCTGATTGCCTACGGCTCCACGCTCTTTGCCGGATTCCTTGCCTATTTTACAGGAGTAATCACTTTCCCGTCGCTCATCGAAACGGGTGTACCGGTTGCGGACATCGGAGAAGTCAGCGACGCCGGTCCCTTCTTCAAAGTGCCCATTCCTCCGCTGATGGAAGTGATGACGGCATTGATACTTTCCTTCATGCTCGGACTCGGTTTGGCCGCATTGAGCACCGACACGCTGAAGCAAACGATGCGGGACTTTCAGGAGATCATCGGGCGCACGATTCGTTCGGTCATCCTTCCCGTGCTGCCCATCTACATCTTCGGCATCTTTCTGAACATGACGCACAGCGGACAGGTGTATTCCATCTTGACGGTATTCATCAAAATCATCGGCGTCATCTTTGTAATCCACATCTTACTGCTCCTTCTGCAATACGGCATCGCGGCACTGTTTGCGCACAAAA
>JBHAEN010000067.1:0-3013 GCA_041855645.1 Bacteroides sp.
GAAAAAGGCGACAAACTGGTGCAGTATGCCGAACGGGTGTGGGGCATCGTCGACGGAACAAAAGATGAACGTATCGATGAGGCTGTTCGCCGTACCGAAGAATTTTTCCGCTCTTTGGGGCTTACGACTCGCCTGCACGAAGAAAACATCGGAATGAACACCATTCTTGAAATCGAGCGTCGTTTCAATGAACGCGGTGTGGCTTACGGAGAGAATGGCAACGTGACGGGAACCGTAGCCCGCGCAATACTGGAAAAAGTATTATAATCATCATTTATGGAAACGATTCATCCTTCTTTTTTCCGCATACTGTTGGCCGTGGTCGTCGGAATGATTCTCATTGCCTGGCCCGATGCGGCCGCCACTTACATCGTGATAGCTGTGGGAGTGATGTTCTTTATCCCCGGAGTGGTGGGATTGATAACCTACTTCAGACGCCGCAAAAAAATGCAGGAGGTCTCCTTTCTTCTTCCGGTCGAAGGGGCGGGTAGTGCCTTGTTCGGTTTGTTGCTGATGCTGATACCGGGATTCTTCGCCAAGGCTCTGCTGTTTCTCTTGGGTTTCGTGCTGATGCTGGGAGGCATTCAACAGATTGTTTCGTTGGTGGTGGCACGTCGTTGGACGCCTGTGCCATGGGGCTACTATATCGTGCCGCTGTTGCTGATATCCGCCGGAATCTTCATCCTTTCCACTCCGTCGGGACTGATTGTCATCATCGGAGCCGGCTGGTTGCTGTATGCCCTGAACGAATTGCTCTATTGGCTCAGGTTTATGCGCTTGCGCCCGCAACAAACGGCTCAGCCGCCTCTGATTTCGGACAAGGAAGCGGAAGACGCCGAAATTGTGGACTGATTTATTGACCCGATAAACGAATCGCCCCGCCATGCAGTGTGATGAACAAACACACCATGGCGGGGCGATTTTTGATGAGGCGTCGGCCTTTATTCCGTTTTTATTTCCGTCAGGATTTGCACGATGCGTTCGGCCGTCCGTCCGTCCCAACGTTCGGGCAGTTCGCCTTTCTTCCATTCTCCTCTCAGCATCTTTTTCAGTGCCTCGGCCAGCAGCGGGGCGTCTTCTCCCACCAGTTCGTTGGTTCCCGTCAAGTACGTTTCGGGATGCTCGGCATAGTTATTGAGCGTGATGCACGGAATGCCGAGGAATGTCGCTTCTTCGGCCACGTTGCCCGAGTCGGTGATGATGCCTTTGGCGTTGTGGATGAGATACCCGAAAAACAAATAGCTTTGCGAAGGCATTACGTGCAGATTGGGGGCTTCGATGTGCAATTCTTTGATGGCATTGCCCACGTAGTTGTGTACCGGAGCCACAATCGGATGTCCGTCGGCGTTTTCGACGACGGTTCGGATCAGCTCGCGCAGTTTCTCTTTGTCGTTGACCAGTGTCCGACGGTTCAGGGTGAGCAGGAGGTATGACGATTCCTTCAATCCCAGCACCGAAAACCAGACGGGACGCAGCAAGCGGTTGCGATTGTAGCGGATGGAGTCTATCAGGATATTGCCGACGTAATAGACATTCTCCTGTTCCGTGCCGGTCTGATTCAGGTTGCGGTTTGCCGCCATGCCTGCCGTGAACAGGTAGTCCGACAAACCGTCGGTAACCATTCGGTTCACTTCTTTGGGCATATTCATGTCGAACGAACGTGTGCCCGCCACCAGATGCGCCACTTTCACTCCTTGCCGTTTGGCAACGATGGCGCAGCTCATGGTCGCGGCCAAGTCGTCCACCACCAGCACCACGTGGGCGGGGTTTTCGGTCAGTTCCTTTTCAAAGGCGATCATTATGCCTGCCGTCAGCGCGGTGATGTTGCCGCTTTCCACTCCCAGATAGGCATCGGGCTCTTTCATGTCGAGGTCGGAAAACAGAGAAGCATCCAGACTGGTGTCCTCTTTTGTCCCGGTGTAAACGAGTCGATAAGAGATACTTTTTCCCATGGCTCTGGCAACGTCGATGGCTCTTGTGATCGGAGCGATTTTCATGAAGTTGGGCCGAGCCCCGGCAATAATCGTTATTTTCATGTCGTTTATCTATTTTTGTCGAGCAAAAGTACGTTTTCTCGTGGATTTATTTGTTACTTTGTGCATAAAATTACGTGAATATGCCAACTTTTGTTCAGATACTCGACTTTCTCGGAACTTTTGCTTTCGCCATCAGCGGCATTCGTCTGGCCTCTGCCAAGCATTTCGACTTGTTCGGCGCCTATGTCGTGGGCTTTGTCACGGCCATAGGCGGAGGAACATTGCGCGACGTGCTTCTCGGCGTCACTCCCGGCTGGATGACGAATCCCATCTACCTCATCTGTACCGGACTGGCTTTGCTGTCGGTGATTTGTTTCAGTCGCACGCTGGTGCGGTTGAACAACACGTTCTTCATATTCGATGCCATCGGGCTGGCTCTGTTCACCGTGGTCGGCATGGGCAAGAGCATCGCTTTGGGCTATCCGTTCTGGGTGAGCATCATTATGGGAGGTATAACCGGGGCTGCCGGAGGTGTTTTCAGAGATGTGCTCATCAATGAAATTCCTCTGATTTTCCGCAAGGAGATTTATGCGATGGCCTGTTTGCTCGGCGGTTTGGCCTATTGGATTTGCGACACGCTGGGCGTGGAATCTTTCCTTTGTCAGATCACATGCGGATTGACCGTATTCTTGGCCCGCATCGTGTCTGCCAAATACCACATCGGCCTGCCCACGTTGAAGGGGGCGGATACGAATGAAAAATAGCGTGACGCTCCGCCGTGTCTTTTTCTTCGGGAAGGCGTGAGGGCGAATCGCTTCGGGGTGGAGGCAGAGCGTCGGTTGCCCCTCTGTCATTCTCAATTTTGAGCGTGAGAAAAGCCAATCATTCCCGCGACGATTCCCGTTTTTTTCGTATATTTGTTTCGGAATATCCGCTTAAACCATACGGTCATGAAGAGAAAAATGATAATAAAACTATACAAATCGTTTGTTCATACAGGTTGAAAACCTGCATGAGAAGCTTGCATACACAGTGAA
>JBHAEN010000068.1:0-4803 GCA_041855645.1 Bacteroides sp.
ACCAGATGGCCGAAGGATGCCAATCTTCGTCTTTCTTCTCTTTCAATATTTTGATCCAGAAATCCGGAATATTCATCGCCATGCGGTAATCGAATCCATAGCCGCCGTCGGCTACTTTAACCGCCAATCCCGGCATACCGCTGACTTCCTCCGCAATCGTCACGGCATACGGATTGACTTCGTGTATCAACTTGTTAGCCAGCGTCAGGTACGTTATCGCGTCATCGTCCTGATGGCCGTTGTAATAGTCGCCGTAATTCAAAAAATGTTCGCCCAGCCCATGGCTGTAATAGAGCATAGACGTGACGCCATCGAAACGAAAACCGTCGAATCGGTATTCGTCAAGCCAGTATTTACAATTCGACAGCAGGAAATGCAACACCTCGTCCTTCCCGTAATCGAAACAGAGCGAGTCCCATGCCTGATGTTCACGCCGGGCGCCGGTATGGAAATACTGATGATACGAACCGTCGAAACGTCCGAGCCCTTCCGTCTCATTCTTCACAGCATGACTATGCACGATGTCCATAATCACCGTCAGCCCCATCCGATGAGCATCGTCGATGAGACGCTTCAGCTCGTCGGGCGTACCGAATCGTGACGAAGGTGCGAAAAAGCTGCTCACATGATACCCGAACGAGCCGTAATACGGATGCTCCTGTATTGCCATGATTTGTATGGCATTATAACCGTCCTTTACGATGCGGGACAAAACGTGTGTACGGAATTCCTCATACGTCCCCGTTTTTTCCTCTTCCGAAGCCATACCGATATGACATTCGTAAATCAGCAACGGCGATGTGTCCGGCCGGAACGTCTTTACTTCGAACCGATACGGTTTCTCGGGTGCCCAGACTTGGGCCGAAAAGATTTTTGTCTGCTCATCCTGCACCACCCGCTGACACCATGCGGGGATGCGCTCTCCGCACCCTCCTTCCCATTCGACCAGCAACTTGTATAAATCTTCGTGATGGAGGGCGGAGACCGGTAAACTGATCTCCCAATGGCCGTTGTCGAGAGGTTGCAGACGATAACTCTCGTTCTTTTCCCAGCCGTTGAATGTGCCTATCAGATAGATGGCTGTGGCATTCGGTGCCCATTCACGAAACACCCATCCTTGCGCTGTACGGTGCAATCCGAAATACAGATAGCCCGAAGCGAACTCGGCGAGCGTTTGTTTCCCGCCACAAGTTAATGTCTTCTCTTTTTCTATCACACGATGATAACGTCCTTCGATGGCATCCGAATAAGGTTTCAGCCAAGGATCGTTCTGAATCAGAGCCAGCTTTTTCATCTTTCGTTCTTATTCATGTTTATTCCAGATCATATCAACAGCGAAGCATCTTGTCTTAAATCGCGCTTTACGTTTTTTCCGTAAGTACAGCTCATCTTCGCAATCGGTGCAAAGCTACGAGATAAATTTCAATTCACCCACAGACCGATAAAAATAAAACTCAAAACGACTATGTTTTTTAATTAGATGGTATGTGAGCTTTCATTTGCTTTTAGAGCATCGATGCTGCTATTGGAGCAATAAAATTGGAGCAATAAAAGCAGAAAGTGCTTTCAATATCTTTATTCTCGAAGTAGTTGTTTCAAATCACGCAAGAAGAAGAAAAACCGGTCAATTGAAAAAAACAGTGCAGTAAGAATATCATGAGGAATGTGATAAAGTTTTTACCCAAAGAAGATTCTTTGCCTCTTATTTCCTTCATCTTTGATATTTTTCCGGCAATAAATCGCACAAATATTTTGCAATGACATCTTTTTTCTTTTACTTTGCAACCGTTATCAAAATTTGGACAACAATTATGTACAATAATAACATCGGTATTCTCATTATTTCTATTCAGCTTCTGGAAGACTCCGGAGGGTGGGATTGGAATATCGGTAACTGAAAAAGATATAACAGCATAAAAAGATAGCCTTTCTCACCTGTGGTGGGAAAGGCTTTTTTTTTACAACAAAAACGAAAGAAGATTTTTTATGTTATGGAACGGATTTATGTTTTCGACACCACCTTGCGCGACGGCGAACAGGTGCCCGGATGTCAGTTGAACACAATAGAGAAAATAGAAGTCGCAAAAAAGCTCGAATCATTGGGTGTCGACGTGATCGAAGCGGGATTTCCCGTGTCGAGCCCGGGTGATTTCAACTCCATCGTTGAAATTTCGAAGGCGGTTACCTGGCCGGTGATCTGCGCGCTTACCCGAGCTGTGGAGAAAGACATCGAAGTGGCGGCCAGATCGCTGAAATACGCCAAGCGGAAACGTATCCACATCGGCATCAACACATCGGACTCGCACATCAAACACAAATTCAATTCCAACCGTGAGGAGATTGTCAAACGTGCGGTGAAAGCGGTGAAATCTCTCCACCCATTGCCATCAGGACCTGGGTATGGCTACCGCTAACACTCTCGCAGGAGTGCTCAATGGCGCACGGCAGGTAGAGGTTACCGTAAACGGAATCGGCGAACGTGCCGGAAACACCTCCCTCGAAGAGGTCGTCATGGCTCTCAGAAGCCACAAAGAACTGGGATTCGAAACCAACATCAACACCACGAAAATCTATTCGGCCAGTCGATTGGTTTCTACATTGATGAACATGCCCGTGCAACCCAACAAAGCCATCGTGGGCAGAAACGCCTTCGCACACTCGTCGGGAATCCATCAGGATGGCGTACTCAAAAACACCGACACCTACGAAATCATCGACCCAAAAGAGGTGGGAATCGACGAAAACGCCATCGTACTTACCGCCCGGAGCGGACGAGCCGCCCTCAAAAACCGGCTGAACGTGTTGGGAGTGGAGCTCGACAACGGCAAACTCGACGAAGTATATCAAAAATTCCTCGCACTGGCCGACCGGAAAAAAGACATCAAAGACGACGACATCCTCGCACTGGCCGGCAAAGAATCGAAGATGAGCCGCATCGCCATAGACTACCTCCAGATTACCTGCGGCATAGGGCTGCGCCATGTGGCAAGCATCGGACTCAACATCGCCGGCGAACATTTCGAAGCCACCGCAACGGGTAACGGACCAGTGGACGCCGCCATCAAAGCCGTAAAAAAATTATCAATCGCGAAACGGTCATTCAGGAATTCCTCATACAAGCCATCAACCGCGGAAGCGACGACGTGGGAAAGGTACATATGCAGGTAGAACACAACGGCATGCTATACTACGGATTCTCCGCCAACACCGATATCGTTTCGGCATCCGTAGAAGCATTCGTGGATGCCATAAACAAATTTGTAGAATAAGCGTTCAACCACTCCCCGACAACAAAACGGCAGCCTGCCGCCGACACACGCAGAGGGAGTCGGCAAACGCCATCATCAGAACAAATAAATATGAAGAATAATTCGATTACGACAACTCAACAAACATCCTCTCCCGCAGCAAAACAGCGGGGAACAACCCTCTTCGATAAAATCTGGGACGCCCACGTGGTAACAACCGTAACAGACGGGCCCACACAACTCTATATCGACCGCCACCTGTGCCACGAGGTAACCAGTCCGCAAGCTTTCGCAGGACTTCGTGCCCGCAGACTGAAAGTATTCCGTCCCGAACAGACGACCCTCACAGCCGACCACAACATCCCCACCCTCGGACAGGAACAGCCCATTCGCGACGAAGTGTCGCGCTTTCAGGTGGATACGCTCGCCCAAAACGCCCGCGAGTTCAACCTCACCTATTACGGACTGAACAACCCCAAAAACGGCATCGTGCACGTAGTAGGCCCCGAAAACGGCTACACGCAACCCGGTATGACCATCGTATGCGGCGACAGCCACACCTCTACCCACGGCGCTTTCGGAGCCATTGCTTTCGGCATCGGCACCAGCGAGGTGGAAATGGTGCTCGCCTCGCAATGTATTCTGCAATCGCGTCCCAAAACCATGCGCGTAAATTTTGAGGGAAAACTGGGCAAAAACGTAGGAGCCAAAGATATGGCGCTCTATATGATTTCGCAACTCACCACCGGCGGAGCCACCGGTTACTTCGTGGAATACGCCGGCGAAGCCGTCCGAAACCTCACCATGGAAGAGCGTATGACACTCTGCAACCTGAGCATCGAGATGGGCGCCCGGGGTGGCCTGATTGCTCCTGACGAAACCACATTCGCCTATGTGAAAGAACGCGAATTCGCCCCAAAAGGCGAGCGATGAGAGCAGGCGCTCGCCTACTGGAGAACGCTGAAAACCGATGACGATGCAGTATTCGACAAAGAGGTCGCTTTCGACGTGTCGAAAATACGCCCGATGATTACCTACGGAACCAACCCCGGCATGGGCATGCCCATCGACGGCACCATACCGCAACTGGAAGAAATCGACGAAGCCGGAAAAACATCGTTCGCAAAATCGCTCGAATACATGGGATTCGTTCCCGGCGAAAAGCTCGAAGGCAAAGCCGTCGATTACGTTTTTCTGGGTAGTTGCACCAACGGCCGCATCGAAGATTTTCGGGTATTCGCCCATTACGTGAAAGGAAAACGCAAAGCCGACCACGTAACGGCGTGGCTTGTGCCCGGGAGCTGGCAGGTACGCAAACAAATCGAAGCCGAAGGGCTGGATCGGATCCTCGAAGAAGCCGGGTTCGAACTGCGCCAGCCCGGTTGCTCCGCCTGTCTGGCAATGAACGACGACAAAGTGCCTGCCGGAAAGTATGCCGTCTCCACATCTAACCGCAACTTCGAAGGGCGCCAGGGACCCGGCGCGCGCACCATATTGGCAAGCCCGTTGGTGGCCGCCGCCGCGGCAGTTACGGGGCGTATTACGATGCCTTGAC
>JBHAEN010000069.1:0-5084 GCA_041855645.1 Bacteroides sp.
CATTCGATGGCCTCATGGTCGTTTTAGCAAAACGAAAAAATCGTTTTTGCAAAAACGACGCCTTTTTTGTTGAAAAAGCAATTTTGAAGAAGACGAAAAGACTTCCGTATTTTTTACCGAAAGAAGTAACCGGGTGAAAGCTCAACCTTCGTCAACGGTAAAATAAGAAGACAAAACAATCTTCAACGAAAATAGACGACAGGACACGTGCGCTCCATCGGACGCAAAGCGTGTCACCGATGTTCCGGCGCCCCCAGATACGAGGGTTTCAGCCCGCCCGTATCGATGAGAATCTTCTGAATCACGATGCCCGGGTCCATCGGACGAATGCGCAACGTATGCAGCCCCCGCCTGTCCAAGCGATGGCGGGTGCGGGAGGGAATGATGGGGTCGGCCTGCCATGCGCCCAAACTGCCGTCGTAATGTCCGTTGAAATTGACCACCTGTTCTTCCTGCCCGTCGAAGCATACGGCATAGCGCAAACCTTTGTTGGCATTGAAGTTCAGCGTGGGCGAAAGCAACAGGCAGACTTCGACGTCGCCCTCCGACTCAAATTCCACATCGTATTCCAGACGGTTTCCGTCGGGAGGCCTCGTCACGGGCATGACCGTCACTCCGGAAAGCGTCTTGCCCAATCCGGGGATAACGATCCAGGCGGTTTCTCCGCGGGCAACGGCACGAGTGTAGTGTTCGGCTTCCATGGCCGCATAGCCCTCCGCCTCACGGAAAACGCGGACCGCTTCCGTTTCGGGCACGCGGATCACGGCGGGCATTGTCTGCCGTTCCGGGTTATTCCACGAGGTATAGCCGATGTGTACCTGACTCATGAGGTGATTCCATTTCCCGCCGGCTATGCGATGGTAACAGTCCGTCAGTAGCGAATCGCGCTCAAAGCAAGCCGCCACCCTGTCGGCCCAACGATTGGCCTCCGGACGGTTCGCCGCAGCCAGACGCCGGTTCTGTGCCTGCGCATAATACATATTATAAAGGTTGGCGCAAGCCTGAACGGGAAAAGCGATGAGCTGGTCGTAAGCATCCAGCCTCGACGCAGGCAGCAGGAATCTCAGCCGTAGCGCGTCCAGTTCCAAGCGGTTGTATTCATCGACCACGCGCGGCCATTCGTCGTAGTGGAAACTGTATGTCGAGTCGTTCAGCAGTTCGGGCGTCACGCGACGGTTGTACTTGGCATACAGCGAAAGGATGCGGGCAGCCTCTGCGGCATGCGCTTCGCCGAATTTCCGGGCGCAGAAATCCTCGGCATGCTGCTGCAAATTGCCGGCATGGAAACGTTCGGGATTCCAAGCCATGTCCAGAAAGAAAGTGACGGGGTATTCCATCGGCTTGAGGTCGCCCACGTTAACCACCCACAATTTGCGCACCCCGTATTGATAAGTCAGGTTCATCTGCTCCCACACCCGGGGAATGGGATTGATGTTCATCCATTTCGAGTTTCGCGGCGCTCCCACGTAATCGAAGTGGTAATACATCCCGTAGCCTCCGGCGCGCGGCGGCTCGTTGAGGTCGGGCAGTTTCCGCACATTGCCCCAGTTGTCGTCGCACAACAGCAGGGTGACGTCGTCGGGCACGCGCATGCCTTTATCATAATACTCCTGCACCTCTTTGTAAAGCGCCCACACCTGCGGCGTTTTTTCGGCCTTCTTGCCGGTTACCCGCTCGATGATGCGGCGTTGCTTGCGGACGATTTTTTCGAGCAGCGCGATGTTGGCTTCTTCGCTCATGGGTTCGTCGCCGTCGCCGCGCATGCCCACCGTCACGATGGTTTCCCAATTCTTGCAGCGTTCGATGCCCGAAGCCCAGAAGTCGTCAAGCACACGGCTGTTACGCGAATAATCCCACGCCCCCTTTCCCCGACGTTTCCAGTCTTGCTGCGCCAAAGCCATCGGCTCGTGATGCGACGTACCCATTACGATGCCCATCGCATCGGCCAGTTCGCCGTTTGCGGCATCGTCATCGTAAAAGGCACTGTTCCACATGGCCGGCCACATGAAGTTGCCCCGCAGACGCAACACCAGTTCGAACACGCGACGATAAAAATCGCTGTTGAAGCCTCCGCATTTCTCCCGCGCCCAATTTCCAAGACACGGCCACTCGTCGTTCAGGAAGATGCCTCTGTACTCCACCTTCGGCTCGCCGTCCGTAAACAGGCCCGGCCTCACATACACATCCCGCCTCGGCTCCACGGGGACATCCGCCCACCAGTACCAAGGCGATACGCCCATCTGCTTTGAAAGTTCGTAAATGCCGTAGATTGTTCCCCGCTTATCGCTGCCGGCTATGACGAGGGCTTCGTCCATTCCCTCGTAAGGCGAAGCGACCGTTTGCAGGATGTATTTTTCGTTTTTCCCTTCCAGTTCGCGTCCGTCTATTTTCCCGCTTCCGATCAATTCACGGATGAGCGGCGTTTTCAAACTCCCGATTACGACGCAACGCTTCCGGCCGGAAGTTTCCCTCAGCATGTCGGGCAGAACGCCACACACGCGGCGGATATCCTCCCGAAAGGTTTCGACGGCCATTGCCACTCCCGCATCTTCATGCGCATCCGTGAGAAGGGGGCAGGGAGTCCCCTCCGCAATCAGCGGAAAGCAACGGGCCGAAGGAGTGAAAGCGACGAAAGATTCGGTGGCGGCAGCCGCAAGAGCAAAAGCGGCCATACTCACGCTAAGAAGGATTTTTTTCATGATTGTTTTCATTTTATACAGGTTGAGCATCGGTGTTGTCGGGAACAAAATTACGCTCTTCCGCGGGAGAACGGGCGGAAAGATGTAACAGGAAATGTTCCGCAGGTATCATCCCCTCCTTTCACTCGCTTCGCATGGGAAAGACGCCGTTTCGTTGCATCCACAACGATCGGGGGAAAGAGAAGCGGAAAAACACACATGCCTTTCTGCCCGAATGCCGCAACCTTTCTCTGTCAAAATGTGCGACGAATAAAAAAAAACGCTAATTTTGTGCCATTATTTTTATAGGAAGAGAATGGTTGATGATGCATTGTTTCTGATCGACGTGGATAAAATTCTTCGGGAAAAATCGCCGAAGTATCATCGTTATATCCCCAAATTCTTGAAATCATACCTGAAGAAAATCGTTCATCAGGAGGAGATTAACGAATTTCTGACCGCATCGAAAGACAAAGTGGGCATCGACTTCCTCGAAGCCACGCTTGAGTTTCTCGACGTCAAGCTGGAAGTAAAAGGGCTCGAAAACGTGCCGAAAGAAGGGCTCTACACTTTCGTGTCGAACCATCCCTTGGGCGGACAGGACGGCGTTTCGTTGGGCTACATCCTCGGCAGGCATTATGACGGCAAGGTGAAATACCTGGTGAACGACCTGCTCATGAACCTCCACGGACTGGCCCCGCTCTGCATCCCCATCAACAAAACCGGCAAACAAAGCAAGGATTTCCCCAAAATGGTGGAAGCCGGATTCAATTCGGACAATCAGCTCATCATGTTTCCCGCAGGGCTTTGTTCGCGCCGGAAGAAAGGAGAAATCCGCGATCTTGAATGGAAGAAGACGTTTGTGGTAAAGAGCATACAGTCGCAACGCGACGTGATACCCGTGCACTTCGGCGGACAAAACTCCAACTTTTTCTATAATCTGGCGAACGTGTGCGGCGCATTGGGCATTAAGTTCAACATCGCCATGCTTTACCTCGCCGACGAGATGTTCAAGAATCGTCACAAAACATTCACCGTAACCTTCGGGAAACCGATTCCCTGGCAGACGTTCGACCGGTCGAAGACGCCGGCGCAGTGGGCCGAACACGTAAAGGGCATCGTATATAATCTGTAACAAAAGAAAAGCTCGACAATAAAACCATTATGGAAGAAATCATCAAACCGGTCAGCAAGGAGTTGTTGAAAGCGGAATTGACGGAAGACAAACGGTTGCGCATGACCAACAAGAGTAACAATCAGATATACATCGTTACTCATCAAAACGCTCCCAACCTGATGCGGGAAATCGGACGCCTGCGCGAAATCGCTTTTCGCGCCGCCGGAGGAGGAACGGGACTTTCCATGGACATCGACGAATACGACACGATGGAAAATCCCTACAAACAACTTATCGTGTGGAATCCCGAAGCCGAAGAAATTTTGGGCGGTTACCGCTATCTGCTCGGCACAGACGTGCGTATGGACGAACACGGCTCGCCCATACTGGCCACCTCGCACATGATCAACTTCTCGGACACATTCATCAAGGAGTATCTGCCTCAAACCATCGAACTCGGACGCTCGTTCGTCACGCTCGAATACCAGTCGACCCGCGCCGGAAGCAAAGCGCTTTTTGCACTGGACAACCTTTGGGACGGACTCGGAGCACTGACCGTGGTGATGCCGAACGTGAAATATTTTTTCGGAAAAGTCACCATGTACCCCAACTATCACCGCCGGGGACGCGACATGATACTCTACTTCCTCAAAAAGCATTTCGGCGACAAGGATAAGCTGGTCACCCCCATATCTCCGCTCTTGTCCGAAACGCCCGAAGACGAGCTGAAAGACTTATTCTGCGAAAACTCTTTCAAGGAAGATTACAGGATTCTGAATCACGAAATACGTCGGTTGAACTACAACATCCCCCCCTTGGTAAATGCCTACATGAGCCTCAGCCCCACGATGCGCGTCTTCGGAACGGCCATCAACCACGAGTTCGGCGAAGTGGAGGAAACGGGCATCCTGATCGCGGTCGATGAGATTCTCGAAGATAAGCGCATGCGCCACATCGAATCATTCATTGAAAGTCATCCCGAGGCGCTCAATGCCGGAGTCAAGGACGAAGCCTTCATCCCCAAGGTGGTCAGACCGCAGGCAGACTGTTCCCGTTGATCTTCCGGTACAAATCCAAGGCGAAAACATCCGTCATTCCGGAAACATAGTCCAATACCGCCTGTACTCTTTCGCAGAGTACGGGCGATTTTATTTTGTACTGTTCCGAAACACGGTCGATAAGCAATCGGGAATAGGCTTTTTCGGGCGAAACCACCGCATCGATCATCAGTTCCAGCAAGGTGCTGATGATGCGAAAACCCGCCAGCTCGATGTCGAGCACATCGCGCG
>JBHAEN010000070.1:0-9067 GCA_041855645.1 Bacteroides sp.
CAGGTTCGAAACGCAGATTCATGCCGACGAAAGCAGATGTAAACCCAACTCTGCATCGCTCCGCATCGATCTGCGTTTCTTTATTTCTTCTCCTGCCCCACCCCCGTTGCCTCCGTTTGGCGGAACGCGTTGTCTTCTTCAGCCCCACGTAACATGTTCTTCAGTAAAAAAACACATGCACTCCTTCAATTTCTCTTCAAGAAAGGCCGTGCACGAGCGAACGAAAACGATATGAACAAATACCTCATCACAGGCTTGGGCAACATCGGGCCCGAATATCACGAAACCCGCCACAACATCGGCTTCATGGTGGCGGATGCCTTCGTCAAAAACCATCACCTCCCCCCCTTCGTCGACGGACGCTACGGATTCACCACCCGAACCTCCATCAAAGGGCGGCAAATCATTTTGCTCAAACCCTCCACATTCATGAACTTGAGCGGATTTGCCGTTCGCTATTGGATGCAAAAAGAAAACATCCCGCTGGAAAACGTGTTGATCGTCATGGACGACCTCTCCCTCCCCTTCGGCACACTGCGTTTGAAAGGACAAGGCAGCGATGCCGGACACAACGGACTGAAACACATCGCCACGACACTCGGCACAACGAATTATGCCCGCCTCCGATTCGGCATAGGCAATGATTTTCCACGGGGCGGACAGGTGGACTACGTACTTGGTCCCTTTACGGAAGAAGATCGAAAGACGATGGACGAACGGCTGGAAAAAGCGGGGGAAATCATCACGAGTTTCTGTTTGGCCGGCATCGGCATCACCATGAATCAATTCAACAAGAAATGAGTTCCGAAGCCAGAATAGACAAATGGATGTGGGCAGTCCGCATATTCAAGACGCGCACGATTGCCGCCGAAGCCTGCAAAAAAGGACGCATCAGCATTAACGGAGCAGGAGCGAAAGCCTCACGCATCGTCAAACCGGGAGATGTAGTTCAGGTCAGGAAACCGCCCGTGGTCTACTCGTTCAAAGTTCTGCAAGCCATCGAAAAGCGCATAGGTGCCAAGTTGGTTCCGCAAATGATGGAGAACGTAACGACGCCGGACCAATACGAATTGCTCGAAATGAGCAAAGTGAGCGGATTCGTCGACCGCGCCCGAGGCATGGGACGCCCGACGAAAAAAGATCGGCGCAGCCTTGAGGAATTTGCCACTTCCCTTCCCGAAGACGACTTCGATTTTGATTTCGACTTTGAAGAATAAGCAGAAAACAAATGGAATATTCAGACATCAAGACACGCTTACAGGCGCTTGCCGACCTCAAATACAAAGAATTTCACGCAACACTGCTGCCGGGTACGACCAACCTGATCGGTGTCCGCATCCCCGACATACGGAATCTGGCCAAACAGATGCTGAAAGAAACGTGGCGTCCTTTTGTCGAACAAGACCATTCGGAATATGTCGAAGAAGTAATGCTGCAAGCCATAATAATCGGAAGGGCGGCCATGCCGGCGGAAGAGCGAGAACGATACATTCGCCTTTTCGTTCCCCGCATCAACAACTGGTCGGTTTGCGACATCTTCTGCAGCGAACTCAAACGCTTCGCCACAAAGAATCCGGACATCGCGCGGGAACTGATCCGCCCTTACCTGAACTCCGACAAAGAGTTCGAAAAACGTTTTGGCATCGTCATGCTTTTTCATTACATCGACGAAGCTCACCTCTCCGACATTCTGAACTATGCCGACGATTTCGCCCATCCGGGGTATTACGCTCGCATGGCAATGGCCTGGCTTCTCTCGGCATGCTTCGTTAAGTTTCCGAATCCCACAATGGCTTACCTCAAACGTAGCCGCTTGGACACTTGGACGTTCAACAAGACTTTGCAGAAAATCACGGAATCGTTACGGGTCGATGCGGAAACCAAGCAAGTCATCCGTTCCATGAAACGCCAATAAAAAACCCGTCTACGCAAAAATCGCATAGACGGGAAAATAAGAAATATATCCGGAGATAAACGTCTTACTTCCGGAAAGGCGGACGCACCACAATCGCTTTCAGCTTGCGACCGCGCATATCGACAAAGATTTCCATGCCCGGTTTGCTGTATTCCGGTTTCACATACCCCATTCCGATGCCGATTTTCCGGGTCGGCGACATGGTTCCTGAAGTCACCGTGCCGATTTTTTCGCCGGCTTCGTTCACCAAATCGTAACCATGACGCGGAATACCTCGATCCACCATTTCAAATCCGGTCAACTTACGCACGGTTCCTTCATTCTTTTGTTTCTCCAGCAAGGGTCGATCTATGAAGTTCTTGCCCTCGGCGAATTTGGTAATCCAACCCAAACCGGCTTCGATGGGCGAAGTGGTATCGTCCAAATCGTTACCATACAAACAGAATCCCATCTCCAGACGCAACGTGTCGCGCGCACCCAAACCGACGGGTTTAATGCCGTATTCTTCGCCGGCTTCGAACACCGCCTTCCAAATCCGGTCGGCGTGCTCCGGATAGAAATACAGCTCAAAGCCTCCCGCTCCCGTATAACCGGTGTTGGATATGATGACGTCTTTCACTCCGGCCATTTGTCCTACCTTGAAGGTATAGTAAGGAATGTCGGAGAGATTCAAATCCGTCAATTTCTGCAAAGCGAGAATGGCTTTCGGACCTTGAATGGCCAGCTGAGCCATCCATTCGGAAGCGTTTTCGAGTTCTGCGCCTTCCGTATTCTGGGATACGCACCAATTCCAGTCTTTCTCGATATTGGCCGCATTAACCACCAAAAGATACTTTTCGTCTTCGTACTGATATACCAGCAAATCGTCGACGATACCGCCCTTTCCATTGGGGAAGCAGGTGTATTGCACCTTTCCCGGAGAGAGTGCCGCCACATTGTTGGAAGTGACTTTTTGGAGGAAGGCCAAAGCATTAGGGCCTTTTACCCAGAATTCTCCCATGTGCGACACGTCAAAAACACCCACTGCCTGACAAACGGTGAGGTGTTCTTCTATGATACCGGCATATTCTATCGGCATGTTATACCCTGCAAATTCGTGCATCTTAGCACCCAATGCGATGTGTTTCTCGGTAAACGGAGTGGTTTTCATGATGAAATAAGTTTTTTAATATTGATTGATAAGAAATGAATGCATCTGCTTGTTTGTCGGGAAAGAAGAGAGAACTCATTGCGCAGCAACAAGCTCGGCTATTCTCACGATTACTTTCACGGCTTTTTCCATGTTCTGAATCGGCACAAACTCGTAACGGCCATGAAAATTGAGTCCGCCGGCAAAGATGTTGGGGCAAGGCAGGCCTTTGAATGAGAGTTGCGCGCCATCGGTTCCTCCGCGGATGGGTTTTACGTTGGGTTTCACGCCGACGGACTCCATGGCGGCAAAAGCGATGTCGATGATGTGCATCACAGGCTCTATCTTCTCACGCATATTATAATATTGGTCGCGCAACTCGAGTGTGGCCGTTCCTTCACCATATTCGGCATTGATTTGATCCGTCAAGCGGCGAAAGACTTCTTTCCGCTCTTCGAAGCGTTTCCGGTCGTGATCGCGGATGATGTAGCTGACGCTGCTTTGTTCCACCTCGCCCTGTATGCCTATGAGGTGGTAAAATCCTTCATAGCCCGAAGTGTGTTCCGGCGCTTCCTGTGCCGGAACCAAACCGACAAAGCGGTTGGCAATGCGTATGGAATTGACCATTTTGTCTTTGGCATAGCCCGGATGCACATTGCGCCCCTTAAAGACAATCTTTGCGGCGGCGGCATTGAAGTTCTCGAACTCGAGTTCGCCGAGTTCGCCGCCGTCCATCGTATATGCCCATTCGCAACCGAACTTTTCGACATCGAACTTATGTGCTCCACGGCCGATTTCTTCGTCGGGATTGAAACCGATACGGATTTTCCCGTGTTTGATTTCGGGATGTTCCTTCAGATAAGCCATGGCGGACACGATTTCGGCGATGCCGGCTTTGTCGTCCGCTCCCAACAAGGTTTCTCCGTCGGTCACGATGAGGTCTTCGCCCAAATGGTTCAGCAATTCGGGGAACTGCCGGGGCGAAAGAATGATATGCTTTTCGGCGCAAAGTGTGATATCCGTCCCGTCATAATTTTGCACGATGCGGGGCGACACGTCTTTGCCCGTCATGTCGGGGCTGGTGTCCATGTGAGCGATGAAACCGATGACGGGAACCGGTTTGTCCGTATTGGCAGGTAGCGTGGCAAACAGATAGCCATGTTCATCCAAGGTGATTTCTTCCAAACCCAAAGCCTCTAATTCCTGCTTTAAGTATTCGGCAAAGACCAACTGTTTTGAGGTACTCGGAGTGACTTCCGCGGTTTCGTCCGACTGGGTATCGAAACTCACGTATTTCAAAAAACGTTCTACTAAATTCATACTGGTTCTTTTTTTATCTATGTCGGCCCGTAAGGGAGCCTCTGTGTTTATACCGCGACGGTTTTCGTGTTTCTTTCTCAACGGGAAGCAAAGATAAAGTTTCCGTTTGAAAAGTAATCCACAAAATTCCTTTATTTTGTTTATCAGAAATGACTGCTACCGTCAAAGCAGTGCGTGCACACCTTACATTTTGGTAGTCCGATTGCTTCGATAAGCGTTTCTAACCGATTAAATTTCAGCGAGGTCAACCCGAATCGTTCGGCAATGATGCTTACCATTTTCTCGTATTCGGGCGAACCGGCCACGGTGTATTTGTCAGTATTCTTATTCTCATCGCCCTCGATTTCCTTGATGATCTGCCGGGTAATCAGCTCCAGCGAACTCTTGGAAGAGGTGAAGCCGACAAAAGGACAGGCATAAATGAGCGGGGGACAGGCGATGCGCATGTGCACTTCCCGGGCTCCGTATTCATAAAGCACCTTTACGTTGTCCCGCAGTTGGGTGCCGCGCACGATGGAGTCGTCGCAAAACAACAATCGCTTTCCTTCAAGCATGGAGCGGTTGGGAATCAGTTTCATTTTGGCCACCAGCGAACGCATCTCCTGATTGCTTGGCGTAAAGCTGCGCGGCCATGTGGGGGTGTATTTCGATATGGCGCGATGATAGGGTATTCCTTTTCCTTGAGCATAGCCGATTGCCATCCCCACTCCGGAGTCGGGGATGCCACAGGCGCAGTCGACAACCGCATCGTCTTGCCGGCCCATTTTCAGGCCGCTGGCAAAACGCACCGCTTCCACATTCCGCCCTTCGTAACAGGATGTCGGGAATCCGTAATATACCCACAGAAAGGAACAAATCTGCATTTCTTCGTTCGGGCGACGCAACTGTTCTATCCTGTCGCTGTGCAAACGGACAATTTCGCCCGGTCCGACGTAATAGTCGATGTCGTATTCCAGATTGGGGAAACTTGCCGACTCGCTCGTAGCCGCAAAGGCTCCTTCTTTCCGACCGATGACGATCGGGGTGCGTCCCCACCGGTCGCGCGCGGCAATCAGGGTTCCGTCTTCGGTCAGCAACAGCATGGAGCATGAACCTTTGATGTGTCTGAACACATTTTCAATGCCCTCGACAAAGGTTTTGCCTTGAATGATGAGCAGGGCGATGAGTTCCGTTTGGTTGGTGCTGCCCATGCTGAGCTCGGCAAAGTGCATGTTTTGATCCAGCAGTTGTTTCTCCAATTCTTGGATATTGGCCACTTTGGCCACGGTGACAATGGCAAAACGCCCCAAATGCGAATTGAGAACGATGGGCTGAGCATCCGTGTCGCTGATGATGCCAAGCCCGGAAGTTCCCTTAAATTTGTCCAACTCCGATTCGAATTTACTGCGGAAATAGCTGCTCTCCAAGTTGTGAATGGATCGAACGAAACCCGACTCCGCGCTGTAAGTGACCAGACCGCCGCGCTTTGTTCCCAGATGCGAATTGTAGTCTGTGCCGTAAAACAGATCGGTTGCACAAGCCGACTTCGATACCACTCCGAAAAAACCTCCCATTGTGTCAAGTTTTGTATTTATGTGATAAGTATGGCGCAAATTTAAGAAAAGAATTTGTCTCGCCCGTAAAGATGTCCGATATAACTACGCCCGTCTGCGACAGAAGAGTTCCCGACACGAAGTTCGCAGTAATTATTTCCCGCGTCTGCACGATTCAACCACTTCGGTTGCACAAATGTATTCGTTGGGGTGCAGCCTCGTTTTCGTTGGTCTGCACCCGTTTTTTCGTTGGGGTACAGTCGTTTTTTCGTTGGCCTGCAGGCCAACGAAAAATTTTGTGCACACAAAGCCGTTCTTCCGTTCGGAGAAAAGACGCTTCGCCCGCGTCTCTCCACCTTTATTGCCGGAAGGACAAACAAAAGTCGTCCTTCGAGTGTTTATAAGAGAGGCAGGCCATACCTATATATAGTGAGTAAGACGGCGCGGAATACCTATTTATGGTTATTCGCCGCACTTTCTCAAATGAGTATTTTTGCCCAAGTTTTATTTTAAAGAGTAAAAAGATGAAAATTGAAAAAATTGTAGCTCGCGAAATCCTCGACTCAAGAGGTAATCCCACAGTGGAAGTTGACGTAATTTTGGAATCGGGTATCATGGGACGCGCCTCTGTTCCCTCGGGCGCATCGACCGGCGAACACGAAGCATTGGAACTGCGCGACGGCGATAAGAGCCGTTATCTGGGCAAGGGTGTTCAGAAAGCCGTAGACAATGTGAACAAACTGATTGCTCCCGCCCTCGTGGGAATGTCGTCTTTGAATCAGCGCGGCGTGGACCACAAGATGCTGGCTCTCGACGGAACCAAGACAAAGTCGAAATTGGGCGCCAACGCCATCCTCGGCGTTTCTCTGGCTGTGGCCAAAGCCGCGGCCAACTATCTGGACATCCCTCTGTATCGTTACATCGGCGGCACGAACACGTACGTAATGCCCGTACCGATGATGAACATCATCAACGGCGGCTCTCACAGCGACGCTCCCATTGCTTTTCAGGAATTCATGATCCGTCCCGTAGGCGCCAAGTCTTTCAAAGAAGGATTGCGCATGGGGGCCGAAGTGTTCCACGCCCTGAAGAAAGTGCTTCACGACCGTAACCTGAGCACCGCCGTAGGCGACGAAGGCGGATTCGCCCCTGCACTCGCCGGTACGGAAGATGCATTGGAATCCATTCTTTCCGCCATCAAGGCTGCCGGATACGAACCGGGCAAGGACGTGAAAATCGGTCTCGACTGTGCCTCTTCGGAGTTCTACAAAGACGGTATTTACGACTACTCCAAGTTTGAAGGCCCCAACGGCAAGAAGCGTACTTCCGACGAACAGGCCGCCTACCTCGAAGAATTGATCAACAAATATCCCATCGACTCCATCGAAGACGGCATGAGCGAAAACGACTGGGAAGGCTGGAAGAAACTGACTGAACGCATCGGCAACCGCTGCCAGTTGGTGGGCGACGACCTCTTCGTGACCAACGTGGACTTCTTGGCCAAGGGCATTGAAAAGGGATGCGCCAACTCCATCCTGATCAAAGTCAATCAGATCGGTTCGCTCACCGAAACGCTCAACGCCATCGAAATGGCTCATCGCCATGGTTATACGACTGTCACTTCACACCGTTCGGGCGAAACGGAAGACGCAACGATTGCCGACATCGCCGTGGCGACAAACAGCGGACAGATCAAAACCGGTTCGCTGAGCCGTTCGGACCGCATGGCCAAATACAACCAATTACTCCGCATCGAAGAAGAGCTGGGCGAATTGGCGGTTTACGGCTATCAACGCATCAAGTAAGCGACGCTTCGCACAAGAGGAGGAGACACAAAGTCCGGCATGATTTTTCGAACTCGTTCTCCTCGCACAAAAAAAAGAGTGGCGGGAATGATTCCGCCACTCTTTTTTCACAGATAAGCTGCCGTCGGTGGAAAAAACTTCTACTCCGGAATGCTTTGCGCCTTTTTCTGTTCCTCCATCACACTCAGATAAATTTCCAGCGAACGGGTGGAAATCTGTATTTCGCGAAACGAAACACCCAGCGAAGCGATGAGCAACAATAAAGCCACACCGAAAACATAGGCCGAAACATGTTCCAGACCGATATAGATGAGAAACATGCTGACGACGCAGAGGAAAAGGCTGGAAATGCCCAGGCCCTGCATCGTGCGTGTCAGATTCAGGCGTTTGCGCAAATTTTCGATTTGGGCAACGGTGATGTTCGAGGGGTTTTCCATATAACGGTCGCGCAACTGACGCACTAATTGGGCATACGAAAGAAAACGATTCGTATAGGCCAGCAGAATCAGCGAAACCGCGGAAAAGAGCAAAGCGGGTGTGGTGAGCGTGAGTTCTTCCATGCCAAGGCCGATTACTTCAATACGCCCAATTCTTTGCCGACCTTGATGAAGGCGGCGATGCAACGGTCTAAATGCTCGCGCTCATGTCCGGCCGAAAGTTGCACACGAATCCGCGCCTCTCCTTTCGGGACAACCGGATAGTAGAATCCCGTCACGTAAATACCTTCTTCCTGCATCTTCGCGGCATAAACCTGAGACAGCTTGGCGTCGTAGAGCATCACCGCGCAAATGGCACTTTGGGTCGGTTTAATGTCGAAACCGGCAGCCGTCATCCGCTCGCGGAAATAATCGACGTTTGCAACCAGCTTATCATGCAACGCATTGCTCTCTTTCAGCATGCGGAACACTTCCAGACTCGCGCCGATAATACCGGGAGCCAAGGAATTGGAGAACAGATACGGACGACTGCGTTGACGGAGCAAATCAATGATTTCTTTACGTCCGGTCGTAAAGCCGCCCAATGCTCCTCCGAAAGCCTTGCCCAACGTACCGGTGTAGATGTCCACCCGCCCGTGCGTTCCGTACAGTTCGCTCACCCCGCGTCCTGTGGCACCTACCACACCTGCCGAATGCGATTCATCCACCATGACCAGCGCATCATACTTCTCGGCAAGTTCACAGATTTTATCCATCGGGGCGACATTGCCGTCCATGGAGAAAACGCCATCGGTGACAATGATACGAAAACGTTGCGCTTGCGCTTCCTTCAGGCATTTTTCCAGCTCGCCCATGTCGGCATTGGCATAGCGGTAGCGCTTGGCCTTGCACAGACGCACTCCGTCGATGATGGAAGCATGGTTCAGCGC
>JBHAEN010000071.1:0-10704 GCA_041855645.1 Bacteroides sp.
CGTTGGTATTCCAGACAGCGCGGCGTGATCTGAGCCGTTCCCGCGCCGACCGTTACGCGAAGGTTTTCGTAACCCGCCGTGAAAAAGAAGTTGGCCCGATTGCCTTTGTTGGCCACGGCATACGACCCGTCGTTAGACTCTTCGAACTCCAGATTGGGGCCGGAAGAGGTCCACGTGCGCTGCACATTGAACAAGACCTCGGCACTGTTCTCGTTGCCTTCGGTGTGTACGTTGGCATAATCCGCGAGCAAGGCGACGCCATACGAGGAAGCGTTGTCGATGAGCGTCTTCGCTTGGTCGTAGGCCGCCTGATAGTCGTCAGCCGCTCCGTAAAGATTGGCCCGAGTCAGGTAAGCCTTGGCCAGGAAGTGAAGGGCGGCGGGCTTGGCCACGCGTCCCGTTTCGGAGGGTTTGTCGGGCAGATTGGCCGCGGCGTAGGTGAAATCGGCAATGATGGTTTCGAGCACATCCTTGCGCGAGTCGCGAACGGAGGTCGTCGTCGGCGAGATGTTGAAAGCCAGTTTTCCCGAACCCAAATCGAGCGGGCAGTCGCCGTAGTTCATCGTTATGAGGTAGTAATACAGACCGCGAAGGAAATGCGCCTGAGCAAGCAGGGCCGTCTTCTCGGAAGCGGTGAGACCGGAGGCTTCGGCTCCATACTGAATGACGCCGTTGCAGGTGTTGATGAACTGGAAGCCGTTGTTCCAGTAATTGTTCATTGTGCCGTTGGAGGGCGAATAGTTGGAGTCGTAGCTGTCTAACGCGCCCTGTGTTCCGTTCATGGCATCCGAGCACATGAATTCGTCGGTTCCGGGTATGGTGAACACCAAGGCTCCGTCGGGGCCGAAGAGCCATCTCAATCCGGAATAGGCGGAAATCAGCCCTGCGTCGACACCTTGCGCGGTGCGGAAATAGTCGGGAGTAAGTTGTGATTTGGGCGATTCGTCCAGCATGTCGGTACACGACAGAGTGCCCAGCATCAGCGATGCGGCCAGCAGGCCGGCCATGTATTTATGTTTTTTCATGATTCTGTTTATTTATATATGGATGGTTACGGGATTATAATTTGAAGCTGACTCCGAACAGGAACTGACGGGCGGGAGGTGTATTCAGCCCCACGGTCAGCTGACGGGTCTGCTGTACGCCGCCGCCGTTTTCAACGGCAAAATAGCCGGTGGGCTGCGGATCCACTCCGTCCACATCGTTCATATAGGGCGAGAAGAGCGTGGCCACATTGTTGCATGTCGCATAGATTCTCAGTCCCGATATTCCCCATTTGGCCACCTGCTTCTCCGGGAAATTGTAGCCGATGGTGATGGTTTTGATCTTCCAGTACGAAGCGTCGTAGTAACCCAGCGTCGAGCCGTAGGTCATGTTCTTTTCGGAAGAGTCGACGCGCGGGAAGGCATTGGTCGGATTCGATTCCGTCCAGTAATCCACCTTCAGGTTGTTGCGTCGTCCGCTCAAGCGGTTCAGGTACGACTGATTCTGATGGATGGTGCTGACCAAGGTTCCTCCCACTTGTCCGTAGGTGACGATATCCGCATCGAAATTCTTGTATGCGAAGTGGTTGGTAAAGCCGAATTCAAAGTCGGGCTCAAACGAGGCAATCACGTAGCGGTCTTCCGCACTGATTTTGTTGTCTCGGGTATAGTCTTCGATCTTGATGTCGCCCGGAACGAATCCGTAAGCGGCGGCCTCGGTGGCTTCGGAGGTTTGCCAGATGCCCAGCTTGTTATAATCGTAAATGACGTCGATGGGGTGGCCCACGAACCAGCCGTTACCTTCGTCTTGCAGCACTCCGCTGTTCAGCGAAACCAGTTTGTTGCGGTTAAGGCTGAGGTTGAAATCGGTGTCCCATGCAAAGCCGCCCTGATTCTTGGGTACGAAATTCTGCGTGCGCAGTCCCATTTCAAAGCCTTTGTTCTCGGTTTTGCCCACGTTGACAAGGATTGTTCCCGTCACACCGCTCGAACCGGGAAGGTTCTGATTGACCAGCAGGTCTTTCGTCTTTTGCAGATACACATCGAAGTTACCGCTCACTCTGCCGCCCAGAATGCTCCAGTCGATGCCGGCATTGTAAGAACTGGTATATTCCCAACCCACTTCCGTATTGGGCAGCGAGCTTACGTAGTAGCCATACACGTAGTTCGTGCCGAAGTTGTACTTGTTCTGCGACAAGGCTCCCAGCGTGCTGTACGGGCTTACCGACTGATTGGAGGTCACGCCGTAGCCCACGCGCAGTTTAAAGGTGTCGAGCCATTCCAAGCCCTTCATGAAGTTCTCGCGTTTCGCGTTCCACGCCAGTGCGATGGCCGGATAAGTGTGCCACTTGTGTCCTTTGGAAAGCACGGACGACCCGTCGGCGCGAAGGGTGACGGTGGCCATGTATTTGCTGTCGTAAGAGTAGTTGACGCGTCCCATATAGGAAATCAGGGCCTTCCGGTAATAGTTCTGCGTATTGGCATTGACGGAAACCCCGTTGGCAGACATTCCCAGATTGTAGAATTGCATATAGTCGGCCGTCATGTTTTCGCCATTCGCGCTGGAGTAGCGATAATAGGTGTCTTCCACGGAGAACATCGCGGTGAGTCCCAGCGTATGTTTGCCGAAGCTCTTGTCGTAATACAACAGGTTTTCGATGGCGTAATTATATTGTGTGGTGTAGCTCACCGAAGCCGAGGAAAGGCCTCCGCTTTTCTGCGCGGACTCCGAGGCATAGAAGTCGCCGTAATCATCGTGTGAGTAATTCAGACCGAGATTGACGCGATAGCGCAATTCGGGCAGGAACTTGATTTCGGCATACAGCGAATTCAGCGTGCTGAAGCGTTTGCGCTGTTGCGTCCACGTATCGCTGTTTTTGATGTAAAGAGGGCTGTACGTGTCTTCTCCGTTGCCCAGCAAATGGGGCTGCTTCACGATATTGCCTTCGGCATCGTAGGGGGCAATCAGCGGGCTGTTGGTCAGCAGCGGGAACATGCTGCTGCTGTTTTCTCCTTCTCTCAGTCCGAAAGAATTCTGGCTGTTCAATCCGAATTTCAGCCACTTGTTCACCTTGAAATCGAGTGCGGCGCGAACGGAATAGCGCGTGTAGCCTTGTCCCGGCAACACGGCCGTCTCGTCGTAATACCCCAGTCCCACGCTTCCCGAGAGATTTTCCGAACCGCCCGAAACCGTGAGGTCATGGCTCTGAACGGTGGCCGTTTGATAGAGCAAGTCCTGCCAGTCCGTGTTCACGTTGTTGGCGATGCCCTGCACCTCAAGATCCATGTACGACCATGCCGTGTTACCCGGCTGCGTTTTGTAGGTCTTGTACTCGTCGGCGTCGAAAACGGCATACTTGCGGGCTACGTTTCCGAAGCCGGCATAGCCGTTGTACGAAACCGTGGTCTTCGTATAGTTACCCCGGTTCGTCGTGATCAGAATCACGCCGTTCGCTCCGCGCGAGCCGTAGATGGCCGTCGCCGAGGCGTCTTTCAGGATGTCGACCGATTTGATGTCGTTGGGAGCTATATCGTTCATCGTTCCGCCGAAGGGAATGCCGTCGACAATGAGCAGCGGATCGTTACTGGCCGTGAGCGAGCGCGTTCCGCGAATACGGATCTGTGTGTCGCCGCCCGGACGCGTGGAAGTCTGTTGAATCTGCACCCCCGCGATGCGCCCCTGCATGGAGCTTGCCACGTTGCTCGTGGGCACTTCCTTCAGCCTCTTCTCGTTGATGGAAGAAATGGAGCCGGTCACGTCGGATTTCTTCACCGTGCCGTAACCCACCACGACGACTTCTTCGAGCGTTTCCGAGTCTTCCTTCAGCGTGACGTCGATTTGCGTGCGTCCGGCCACATCGACCACCTCATCCTTAAATCCCACGAAAGAGAATATCAGCTTGGCGCCGGGGGGTACGCTCAAGGAATAGTTGCCATCCAAATCGGAGATGGCACCGTTCGTCGTGCCTTGCTGCAAAACGTTTACACCGGGCATGGGCTCGCCCAAACCGTCGCGCACCACGCCTTTCACCGTGATTTGCTGCGCAAGGAGCCACAAAGGAGAACAGAACAATAACAGAAACAGCCCCAAAGGCCTGAGAAGATTCGTGAATCTCATAATTTCATCTCTAATTTAAGTTTATAATTTTTCTATCGGTTTTTCGTCCCCGTCCGATTGCTCGACAACGGACTAAACAAAGGTAGGAGGAATGAACGAAAAACACTTTTGCCTGCGTTTCGCAAATCTTGTCCGCAGGAAACACGAATGTCGGGAATGTAACAAAAACCCCTTCGTTTTATAACATCGGCCGGCCTCGGGCCTCATTGACGCCCGGCAAACGGCAAAAGACGACAATCGAAAAGGCTGCTCGTCAAAGGCGGACACCGGACTGCGGGCGGAGGATGTCGAGACTCCGGAAATTCTGCCGGAGCAGGGCGGATTGTCGGTGTTTTTCGCCCCTCGATTTGTCAGCTCTTTTTACTTTCCCGCAAAAACGTTGCTTCGCGGAATTCCCCTACAGGTAAAAAACAAGGACATTGTTTCACAAAGCGAAATTTCGCTTTTGCAAAAAAAACAGGGTCGTTTTTGCAAAAACGATTTTTTCGTTTTGCTAAAACGGCATACACGCCGTTGCACGAAAAACCAACCGTTTTCTTGACAAAAAAGGCCGCAAAATCCCGTAAGATTTGCGGCCTTTCAGCGTATTCGGAAGTTATTCACACCGGTTTTCAGCCTGTATGAATGCGTTTTCTGTCTGTATTTATTACTGTATTCTTTTTCATTTCACGGGTGACTTGATCATTCGATGAGGCAAAGATAAGAAAAGAAAACGAGAGCAAAGCCGATTTCCCGCCTCATACAAAAAAACACCTTTTGCCGCCGAAACGCGTCTTTCCCGCACAAAGCAGGACACCGCCGCTTCCGCAGTGTTTTTTTATTTGCCATGACGACGAAATGTGCGGGTTTTCTTTTCGCTTTACCCGAAAATAGCTTAACTTTGTTCGCGCAAAAATCGTACGCAAGTAATGGAAGTGCAAAATGTGAAAGAGACAGTCAAACAGATATTCACGGAATATCTCACGACCAACGGGCATCGGAAAACCCCCGAACGCTACGCCATACTCAACACCATCTATTCCATTGACGGACATTTCGACATCGACACGCTCTATCTGCGCATGATGGAGGAAGAAAACTTCCGCGTGAGTCGTGCCACACTCTACAACACGATTATCCTCCTCATCAACGCCCGGCTCGTCATCAAGCACCAGTTCGGAGCCTCTTCGCAGTACGAAAAATCATACAATCGCGACACACACCATCACCAAATCTGCACGCATTGCGGCAAAGTCACCGAGTTTCAGAACGAAGGACTGCAAACCGCCATCGAAAGCACGAAGCTGTCGCGCTTCGCGCTGTCGCACTATTCGCTCTACATCTACGGATTGTGCAGCAAATGCGACCGGATGAACAAACGAAAAAAAGTAACCACAAAAAATAGGAAGGAATGACAATGAAAGTAGATGTGCTGTTAGGCCTGCAATGGGGCGACGAAGGCAAAGGAAAAGTAGTCGACGTGCTGACTCCCCGCTACGACGTGGTGGCCCGCTTCCAAGGCGGCCCCAATGCCGGCCATACGCTGGAGTTCGAAGGACAAAAGTATGTGTTGCGCTCCATCCCCTCGGGCATATTTCAGGGGAATAAAGTAAATATCATCGGCAACGGCGTCGTACTCGATCCCGCTTTGTTCAAAGCCGAAGCCGAAGCCCTCGAAGCCTCGGGACATCCGCTCAAGGAACGGCTTCACATCTCGAAGAAAGCACACCTCATTCTGCCTACGCACCGATTGCTCGACGCGGCCTACGAAGCGGCCAAAGGCGACGCCAAAGTGGGAACCACGGGCAAAGGCATCGGCCCCACCTATACCGACAAGGTGAGCCGGAACGGCCTGCGCGTGGGCGACATTCTGCACAATTTCGCCCCAAAATACGCCGAGGCCAAGGCACGGCACGAACTGATTCTGCGCAGCCTGAACTACGCATACGACTTGGCCGAAGCCGAAGCGGCATGGATGGAAGGCATCGAATACCTGCGGCAGTTCCATCTTGTCGACAGCGAACACGAAATCAACAACTACCTGAACGCCGAGAAAAGCGTACTCTGCGAGGGCGCTCAAGGCACGATGCTCGACATCGACTTCGGTTCTTACCCCTTTGTGACGTCGTCCAACACCGTATGCGCCGGAGCATGTACGGGATTGGGCGTGGCGCCCAACCGCATCGGTGAGGTCTACGGCATCTTCAAGGCCTACTGCACCCGCGTGGGTTCGGGCCCCTTCCCCACAGAGCTCACGGACGACACGGGCGATAAGATGTGCACCCTCGGCCATGAGTTCGGCTCGGTAACCGGACGCCGCCGCCGCTGCGGATGGATCGACCTCGTGGCGTTGCGCTACTCGGTCATGGTCAACGGAGTGACGAAACTCATCATGATGAAAAGCGACGTCCTCGATACGTTTGACACCATCAAGGCTTGCGTGGCCTACCGCATAAACGGCGAAGAAACCGATCGCTTCCCCTACGACTCGGAAGGCGTGGAACCCATTTATGCCGAACTGCCCGGCTGGCAGACCGACATGACGAAGATGCAGAGCGAAGACGAGTTTCCCGAAGAGTTCAACGCCTACCTCACCTTCCTCGAAGAACAGCTGGGCGTGGAGATTAAAATCGTGTCCGTGGGACCCGACCGTGCGCAAACCATCGAACGCTATACGGAAGTCTGAACGAGCCCTTACAGTCGGCTTGCCAACCCCTCTCACAAGGTCATGAGAAGAATCTTATCGCTTGTCTTGCTTGCCTCTTCCTTTACGGCGGCGGCACAGCTCCCGACTTACGAAACACAGTTTGCCCGCCCTCTGGGACAGGTGCTCGACGAGTTGCAACAACGTTTCAACCTTCGCCTGAAGTACGAAATAGACACAGTGGGAAAGATGCTTCCCTTTGCCGATTTCCGCATCCGCCCTTATTCGGCCGAAGAATCGCTGGCCAATGTGCTGACGCCCTTCGACTATAAGGCCGTGAAACAGAAAGGCAATTCCTATAAGCTGAAACCTTACGAATATCCCCGCCGGACGGAAGCCGACGGAGAAAAACTGCTGGCCCACCTCAACACGCTTTACACCGGACGGGAGGCCTGGACGCTGCGTGCCGACAGCCTCCGCAAGGAGGTTCGCCTCCGGCTGAGGGTGGACGAACTCTTGGCGCAATGCGTGCCGTCGAAATTCGTATGGTCGGCCGCACGCAGATTCGATGGTTACACGGTGCGGAACTTTGCACTCGAAACCCTGCCGGGCCTGTACGTTTGCGGCTCTCTCTACGCTCCCGCGGCAAAAGGGAAATCGGCATTGATCATTTGCCCCAACGGGCATTTCGCTTCCGGCCGCTATCGCACAGACCAACAGCAGCGAATGGCAACATTGGCCCGAATGGGAGCCATCACCGTCAGCTACGACTTGTTCGGCTGGGGCGAATCGGCTTTGCAGGTGGGTGAGGCAGCTCATCGGACGAGTGCGGCACACACCATACAGGCCATGAACGGACTGCTGATTCTCGAGGCTCTGCTGGCCTCGCGCAAAGACATCGACAGGCAACGCATCGGCGTGAACGGCGGTTCGGGCGGAGGCTCGCAGACGGTGTTGCTCACCTTGCTGGATGAGCGGTTTACGGCTTCGGCTCCCGTCGTCAGTCTGGCCTCCCACTTCGACGGAGGCTGCCCCTGCGAAAGCGGCATGCCCATCCATCTCGCCGGAGGCGGCACGTGCAACGCCGAACTGGCTGCGGCTTTCGCTCCCCGTCCGCAACTGATTGTGTCCGACGGAGGCGATTGGACGGCAAGCGTGCCTTCGCTGGAGTTTCCCTATCTGCAACGCATTTACGGCTTTTACAATGCCGGAAGCATGGTGCGCAACGTGCATCTGCCTCAGGAAAAACACGACTTCGGAGAGAACAAACGCAAGGCCGTCTATGAATTCTTTGCCGATGTGTTCGGCCTCGACCGCAAAATGTGCGACGAGAAGAAGATAACCGTAGAGCCCGAAACCGCCCTGTACAGCTTCGGCGTCAGGGGCGAGCTTCTCCCGCCGCATGCCGTCCGCTCGTTTGAAGAAGTGGCCGCTTATTTCCGGAGAAAGTAGTCCGATTTCGCATTCATCATCCCCGCGCGTTTTCCCGATTTGTCCTATTTGAACCGGGAAGTGTCCACCTCTTCGCGCTCTTTCGCCTTGTATCCTCCGAACGCATAACTGAACGACAAACCCGCCTCACGGAATTTTGAATAACGGTTGGTCACGTTCTGCGTGGCGTAGCGAATGCGCGGGCTGATGCCTCCCGTCTCGAAAACATCGTTGCAATAAATGCGCAGAGTGGCCTGCTTGCGGAGAAAACGATAGCGCAGCGACAGATCAAGATTCCCCGAAGCCGGCAGGTCATAAATCCCTTGTATGGCCTTGCTGTGAATCATTCCGCCCACGGTCAGCATCAAATCCGGTTTCGACGAAAGCGTGAAAGAGTTGCTGAGCACCGCCATGCCGTAGGCAATATTCCGATCGAACGGCAAATCATAGAACTGCGAAGCCTTCTCGCGCATCCATACTCCGATCAGCGTCAGGCGCGTATCGCCCCATTTTCCCCATTTCAACGGCAACGAACCTTGCAGGCCGGCCTGCTGCTGAAAATCGAAGTTCAGGTAACGATAGATTTCCACGAGGCGTTGGGGCGACTGATAGAGCGTTTGCACGGCATAGTCGTCCGTATAGTTGAACCACCCTCTGAAGACGTATTTGCTTCGCCACACATATATCACTCCGAGCTTGTAGCTTCGCGCGGGACGCAAGTCGGGATTCCCCTGAATTTCGGAATACCGTCCGCCCGAATAGGATGTGGCGTCATGTACGGCCCAATAGTCGGGATAACGTTTGTCACTGTTCAGATTGAATTGCCAGATGTGACTGTCGCCGGAACGATAACTCACGTTCAGCACGGGATAGCAGTCCCAACGGTTCCATGTGGGTGTTTGGTAATGTTCGGCCGCAAGCGAGAAGTCGAAAGAGAGCTTTGTGCCTAAACTCTTCCGCAAACCGGCATACAGGTTCAACGTTTCCTCCCGGCGGCGGGAGAGCAAGTCGTCGGGCAGTTGGGGAGAAGTAGCGTCCACGGGGTTGTAATATTGGTAACTGTTGTCGACAGAGGTGGTATAAACGGCTCCGTAGTTCACGCCCCATTGCTTCTTGAGCTCGTGCTCCTGTGAAACGAAAAACTTCCAACGGTTGATGCGCTGACTGTTTTGAGATTTGAAATTGAGTTCCACACCGTTCATCTTGCTGTATAGCCATTGATCGAGCGGCGAATGGTAGTACGTAAATTCCGCTCCGCCTTTCAGACCGAAAGGCGCGACGTAGTCGAGGCGCACGTTGTGCAGCTTGTCGGAGTGTTCGGATTTCACATCGGACCGTTGCGTGCCTTCCGTCGCCGAATTATCGTGCCCCGCGCTGAAATTCCCGTTATACACCAGACTCAGGCGGTGATCGGGCGCCCATGTATAGTCGCCTCCCCAGCGAACCATGTGCGTGTGCGACCGACTACGGCTCCATTCGCGGGTGGAAAAGGCATGCACCGTTCCGTCGTTCAGGCTATGCAAGGCCTCTTTTTCCGTGGTGGAAAAGCTCCTGCCGTGCTTGTGCGAATAGAGGAAATCGGTCGAAAACCGTTTCCTGCCGCAGACCAATCCGACGCGTTCTTCAAAGTTGGCTTCATGCTGTTGTTCACAAACCGCATAGAACTCTCCCTGCAGAAACGGCGACGACTCGGCATCGGGCTGTTTGAGGCGCAGATTGATCAGCGCGCCCCGAACCTGATAACGCGCGGGTGCATTGTACATCACTTCCGCGCGATCGAGACGGCCGGGAGGCAGGCTCTTCAGCAGGGCATAGAGTTGGGCGATGGTCAGTGTGGCAACCTTTCCGTCGAGCATGACGGTGACGGGTTGTCCGCCCAGCGTCAACGCTCCGCTTATTTCCACCACACCGGGCAGTTCTTTCAATGCTTCGTAAGCGTTGTCCACCGTGCGCCGTGCCAGCAAACCGGAGAAATCGTAGATCAGTTTATCCGCTTCGACCTTGACCACGGGACGTTCTCCCCGCACCAACACTTCGGGCAGTGAGCGATAGAGGCTGTCGAGACGGCCGTTGCTCGTAATCAGACTGTCGGCACTCAGCGTGCGTTTATCATCCGTTCCGTTTTGTCCGGCGAGCGGTAAAGCTGCGCAAGTTGCGGCCATGCCAAGAAAAATCAGGCGTTTCATAAAATCGGGATTGATGGTTTTCGTTCAGAGCAAAGATCAGAAAAAGATTCGGAAGCGAATGTTACCGATGCCTTACTTAGTCTTACCGAGACTTGCGCAAAGTGTTATTTAGTCTTACCGTTTATCCGTTTTCTTGGTCAAAGCCGCTATCTTTGATTGTCGAAACACCGATTCCGCATGAAACTGCCTTCGAAATACATCGCGCTGCTCGTTATTTTATCGCTGACGGGCATTTTCGCTTATCAGGGCTACTGGCTCGTTCGCCTGTATCGCACGCAAAAGCGAGAAATGGAGCAGCGAGTGGTCGAGACCATGCGGCTGTGCGACTATAATGAGATGATGCTCCGCATCTCGCGGTTGCGC
>JBHAEN010000072.1:0-25125 GCA_041855645.1 Bacteroides sp.
GGACGCTGGGGCTGGCTAAATCCGAGGCCAATCTTGAAGTGGCCAAACGCGAAAACTCCGTAATCCTTTACGAAAGCGACTACAAGACGCGCTATGCGGGGTTCAATCCCAACTCATCGGAGTCATACATCATCTTTGAATTCATGCAGGATAAGTATATGCAGCAAAGCGTACACCTGGCCTCGCTTGTTCAACAGCAATTCCGGCAACATTCCAAACGCTTGGACAAAGGTGTGCATCAAGCCGGATTCCTTGTGCTTAAGGCAAGTGCCATGCCGAGCATTCTCGTGGAGTTGGGCTTTATTTCCACCCCCGAAGAAGAACGCTACCTGAGCACCGATCACGGCACTTCTTCATTGGCTTCAAGCATCTACCGGGCGTTCCTCACCTATAAACGCGAGCAGGAGATACGTTTGACGGGCAGAAGCGATACGCCCGTTTTGACGGAACGGTCGGAAAAAGAGCTTCCCCTGATCGACACGCTTCCCGTGCCCGCATCCGAGCGAGCGGCCGAAATGGAAAGGAGAGAACAAAGCCCTCCCCGTCAGGATACGAACGAAAAGGCGGCTCCCGTATTCAAAATACAAATTCTCACTTCGGATAAGCCGCTCCCCAAAAACGACAGACGGTTTAAGGGGCTCACCGAGGTAGACCATTATAAAGAAGGAAAGATATACAAATACACGTATGCAGCTTCTACCGACTACAACAAGGTTTTGCGCGAAAAACGAAAGATCGGTTCGCTCTTCAAAGACGCTTTCATCATTGCATTCCGCGGAGAGGAAAAGATGAATGTCAACGAAGCCATAAGTGAATTCAAAAAAACAAACGAGAAGTAAATACAAAGCATGAAAAATAAAATGAACATCTTTACGCGAGAAGTCAAAATAGGCTTAGTCGCTGTCATGGCTTTGGCCATGATTGTTTATGGAATCAATTGGCTGAAAGGAGTCCAGATGTTTCAGCCTTCCAGCTATATCTACGTAAAATTTTCCAACGTCAACGGACTCACCGAGTCCAGCGCGGTTTTTGCCGACGGTGTGAGGGTGGGGCTTGTCCGTAATATCCATTACAATTATGCCGATCCGGGCAATGTCATCGTGGAAGCCGAAATAGATTCCGACCTTCGCATCCCGAAGGGCAGCAGTGCCGAATTGGTTTCCGACCTGATGGGCGGAATTCGTTTGAATCTCTTGCTCGCCAACAATCCGAGAGAGAAACATGCCGTCGGCGACACCATACCGGGCGACTTGAATACCGGTGTGATGGATAAGGTGGCGCAAATGATGCCGCAAATTGAGAAGATACTTCCCAGACTCGATTCTATTCTCGCTTCCATTCAAACCATTTTGAGCGATCCCGCCATTCCCGCCACACTCCATTCCCTGCAAACGACTACGGCCAATCTGGCCAATGCCAGTCACCAGATCAAGGGAGTCATGAGCAATGATATTCCGCAACTGACCGGCAAGCTCAATACGATAGGCGATAACTTTGTCGCCATCAGCAATAATCTGAAAGATGTGGACTATGCTGCCACTCTCCGGAAAATAGACGCCACATTGGCCAATGCCCAGACCCTTACCGACAAGCTCAACAGCAAAGAAGGCAGCATCGGCTTGTTGCTCAATGACCCTGCATTATATAATAATCTGAATGCGACTTCTGCCAATGCGGCGAGCTTGTTGGAAGATTTGAAGGCACGCCCCAAACGGTATGTTCATTTCTCTCTTTTCGGAAAAAAAGATAAGTAAAGAAAGGCGAGAAATTAGATTTTATCTAAATAACCGACAAAGACAGGCAATCCCCGGATAAGCCTGAAAACTGTCCGATCAGCTTACTGATAAATATATTCATTATTGGAAAGGATTCTTTGTCGGATACAATAAAACGGCAGAAAATAAGTTGATTGTTAGATTCTTACAGAAATCAAACAACCCTTTTGCGCAACGTTTTCGGACCTAAGTAATAACTCATTGAAAGTAAAAGTGTTATTGTCAATATCAAATTTCCAACAAAAAGCGAATTTGTTTTTCTAAAATAAGATTCTCAATTTTGCAAACATAGAAGTTTCTCATAACCATAACACAATACATCTATCTCATGATTGAATCTAATCATGTTGTACTTTGGAACCGCTGTCTTTCAATCATAAAAGACAATGTTCCCGAAACGACATATAATACTTGGTTTGCCCCGATTATCCCGTTAAAGCACGAGGATAATACGCTGTATATACAGATTCCGAGCCAATTCTTCTATGAAATACTGGAAGAAAAGTTTGTGGATTTGTTGCGTAAGGCTCTTTTTAAAGCCATAGGCAAAGGCACCAAGTTGATGTATAACGTTATGGTGGACAAAACTTCGATTCCCAACCAAACGGTGGATCTCGAAGCGAGCAATCGTTCCACTGCGGTAACTCCAAAAGCCGTTGTAAACGGAAACAAAACACCGGGCTTTCTGCAAGCAAATACGTTGCAAGAACTCGACCCCCATCTGAATCCGAATTACAATTTTGAAAACTTTATCGAAGGATACAGCAACAAACTCTCGCGAAGCGTGGCCGAAGCCGTTGCACAGAATCCGGCCGGTACGGCTTTCAACCCGTTCTTCCTTCATGGAGCTTCGGGAGTGGGGAAGACCCACTTGGCCAATGCCATCGGGACACGAATTAAAGAATTGTATCCGGAGAAGCGCGTGTTGTACGTTTCGGCCCATTTGTTTCAGGTTCAGTACACCGACTCTGTCCGCAACAACACGGTCAACGATTTTATCAACTTCTATCAAACTATCGACGTCCTCATCATTGACGACATTCAGGAGTTTGCGGGAGCCACGAAGACGCAGAACACTTTTTTCCACATCTTCAATCATCTCCATCAGAACGGCAAACAACTTATTCTGACGGCCGATCGTCCGCCCATATTGCTGCAAGGCGTGGAAGAGCGCTTGCTTACCCGATTCAAGTGGGGAATGGTTGCCGAATTGGAAAAACCGACGATAGAACTGCGGAAAAACATTCTGTACAATAAAATACATCGGGACGGCTTGAAATTCTCTCCCGAAGTAATCGACTACATTGCCGAAAACGTTTACGAAAGCGTGCGCGATCTTGAAGGCGTACTTATCGCCATCATGGCACGTTCTACCATATTCAATAAGGAGATCGACATGGATTTGGTGCAACATGTCGTACGCGGTGTCGTGCAGAATGAGACCAAAGCCATTACCGTGGACAATATTCTTGATGCGGTGTGTGCGCACTTCAAATTGGAAGCATCGGCCATACATACCAAATCCCGTAAACGCGAAGTCGTTTTGGCGCGGCAGATTTCGATGTATCTGGCCAAAAACCTGACGGACTTGTCGACTTCTAAGATCGGTAAATTCATCGGGAATAAAGACCATGCCACGGTTATCCATGCCTGTAAAACGATCAAGGGACAACTTGATGTCGACAAAAATCTTCAGTCTGAAATGAAAGAGATAGAAACTCTTTTGAAACGAAGAAGAACAAAAACGGCATAATACCTTTCTCTTTTCAACGAAAGTCGCCCGGTTTTATCATTAACGACAGGCGATAAGAATTCCGGGAAGTTTCAACGACTTCCGCGTTCGGGGTTGATTCTGCACATCGTGCCCTCCTGCATGCTTGCGGAAGGTTTTTCAGTGTTTCTCTTCACTTTCAGATAAAAGTTATAACTTTGCGCCCGATTTTCTTAAAAACCAACAAACAAATACTCATTATAATATGGCCGGTTATATCGCAGAAGATACTCGCAAGGTGACTACCCATCGTCTTATCGAAATGAAGGAAAGGGGCGAAAAAATATCCATGCTCACCGCATACGACTATACAATGGCACAGATTGTCGATGGTGCGGGGATGGACGTAATATTGGTGGGCGATTCGGCTTCTAATGTCATGGCGGGAAACGTCACGACTTTACCCATCACGCTCGATCAGATGATTTATCATGCAAAATCAGTGGTACGGGGCGTAAAGCGTGCGATGGTAGTGGTGGATATGCCGTTCGGCTCATACCAAGGCAATGAATTTGAAGGATTGGCTTCGGCCATTCGCATTATGAAAGAGAGCCATGCCGATGCGCTGAAATTGGAGGGAGGCGAAGAAGTAATCGGGACCGTGAAGCGAATTCTTAGCGCAGGTATTCCGGTCATGGGACATTTAGGACTCATGCCGCAGTCGATCAACAAATACGGAACCTATTCGGTTCGCGCCAGAGGAGAGGCCGAAGCCGAAAAACTGATCCGCGATGCTCATCTGCTCGAAGAAGCAGGGTGTTTCGGCATTGTTCTGGAGAAGATACCGGCTACATTGGCCGCTCGTGTGGCTGCCGAACTGACCATTCCTATTATCGGTATCGGGGCGGGTGGAAAAGTCGACGGGCAGGTTTTGGTCGTACAGGACATGTTGGGAATGAATAACGGATTCCGTCCCCGCTTTCTTCGTCGGTACGCCGATCTGTACACTGTGATGACGGATGCCATCAGTCGCTACGTTTCCGATGTCAAAAACAATGATTTCCCCAACGAAAAAGAGCAATATTAAGGTTCATTTCTTTTTATGGCAGCTAAATTGTGGACATCTCATTACGTGAGAATATGCACGGCCAATCTGTTGTTGTTCGCTTCCCTTTACTCTTTGTTTCCGGTTCTTCCCATCGAGATGGCGAAGCGCTTCGATATGACCATTCAGCAAACGGGAAGTATGTTTCTGCCTTTTATCCTCGGATTGATCGTCATCGGTCCTTTTCATGCCTACATCGTCGATGCCTATAAACGGAAGACGGTATACATGCTGTTCTCTTCCATTGTTTTGTTCGCTACGGCCGGATATGCCTTGATTGCGAACCGGAACGAAGCCTTCTTGCTGATGGCCTTGCAAGGTGTGGCTTTCGGAATGGCCACATCGAGTGGAATAACGCTTTCCATAGATATGACCGGTACTTCGTTACGCGAAAAAGGGAATGTGAATGGTTTTCGGATGATTCGTCTGGGCGGTGTTTTGGGTGTGGTTGCAGGAAGTGTTCTGCATGCTTATTCCTCTACTGCTTTGTTTGTCGCATCGGGAGTAATGGGGTTGGCCGGCATTCTTATCGTATCCGGACTGTATGTACCTTTTCGCGCTCCCATAGTGACGCAATATTGTTCGTTCGACCGATTTATTTTGCTTCGGGCATGGATACTTGCACTTAACGTGCTACTCATTGCTTTTGTGCCGGGCATGCTTATTCCGCCCGTACACTCTTTCTTGAAAAATGAAATTGCGTTTCAGGGTATTACGATTCCTTTCTTTGCCTTTATCGGGGCAGGGGGCTTGCTTTCTTTGCTTTTGACAAGATTCTCTTTTCTCAGGGAGCAGAATATCCGGAGAATCGTATTGGGAATATCCCTCCAGTGTTCCGGTTTTGCTTTGTGGGCCATTCATCAGACGGTAGCGATGGCGGGTGCTTTACTGATAGGCTGCGGATTGGGTATAGCGATGCCCGAGTTTTTACGCATGTTTGTCAGAGTTTCCAACCACTGCGAACGAGGAACGGCCAATACGATGCACCTATTAGCCTGTGAGATCGGGATTTGTCTGGGAATGATGGCTTCGTATCGTTTGGACACTTCCGCAATAGCGACAACGGGGGTAATCGTCACGATTTCGTCCTTGCTTTTCTATTTGCTTCTGGCCCGCCCGTTTTATAACCGGAAACGGGTCAGATGAAAATGCCACGGCAATGTGACCTTACGTTACGCTCAGTTGCGACTGACTTGCTTCACTCCTTTAACCGTCCGTAGTTTTTTTATCAACGCTTCCAGGCGGGCAGTGTCGCTTACCATCACGGTTAGCGTACCCGAAAAAAGGCCGTCGTGAGAATCGATTCCTATGGCGCGCAACGTCGTACCGTTCTCTTTGGAGAGAATGGAAGTGATGTTCGTTACGATTCCTATATCGTCATGGCCGACTACGCGAAGCGTAATCGGATAGCGTGTGTCTTCCGATTTGCCCGCCCATCGTGCTTTCACAATCCTGTAGCCGAAGCGTTCGCGCATTTGAGGTGCATTCGGACAGTCCGAGCGATGAATCTTAATCCCTCCCGTAACCGTTACAAAGCCGAAAACATCGTCGCCATAAATCGGGTTGCAGCATTTGGCCAACTTAAAATCCACACCTTTCAGATTCTGATCGATCACCAATACATCTTCCTTCGTCAGCGTGTCTTCTTCGGGAGTTTGCAGATTGTAGCCTTCGGCGCTGCGGTAGATAATGTCGGCATGCGCGTCGTTATCCCGTTTTTGCTGTTCGACGTATTTTTCAATGACTTCGTTCACATCCAGAGCTCCGTCGGCGATGCGTTGGTAAAACTCGGTAACATTCTTGAAGCCTTGACGTTTGATGAGGCGCATCATGGTGGCTTCATCATACTCTATTTTCTTGTTCTTGAATTTTCGTTCCAGAGTTTCCTTGGCGAAATCATGCTGACGGGCCGCCATTTCTTTGAGAGCCTGTCGTATCTTGGTGCGTGCTTTGGAGGTTGTTGCGATGTTGAGCCAGTCCTGTTTGGGCGTTTGCGTGTTTGAAGTCATGATTTCCACCTGATCTCCGCTGTTCAGTTTTTGTTTCAACTGCACGTTCTTGCCGTTGACTTTCGCGCCAAGACACTTACAACCCAGTTTCGTGTGGATATGAAAGGCGAAATCGAGCACCGTAGCCCCTTTCGGCAGCTTGAACAAGTCTCCTTTAGGGGTAAATACGAAGACTTCATCTTCATACAAATCCATTTTGAACTGATCCATGACCTTGAGCGAATCGGTGTCGGCATGCTCCAAGGCTTCCCGTACGGAAGTCAGCCACTCATCCAGTCCGCTTTCGCCTCTGACGCCTTTATACCTCCAATGCGCTGCCAGTCCCCGCTCGGCGATGTCGTCCATCCGTCGGGTGCGTATCTGCACTTCCACCCATCTGCCTTCGGGGCCCATGACGGTGATGTGAAGCGATTCGTATCCGTTGCTTTTGGGAATGGACAGCCAGTCGCGCAACCGTTTGGGATTGGGCTGATACATATCGGTGACGATGGAATAGACCTGCCAGCATTCTTGTTTCTCTTTGGACTCGTCGGAATCGAGAATGATGCGAATGGCGAAAAGATCATAGATGCCTTCGAAAGAGGTCTTCTGTTTCTGCATTTTGTTGCAGATGGAGTGAATCGACTTTGTACGACCCTTAATGTCGAACTTGATTCCCGTAGTTTCTTGTATCTTACGCCGTATGGGTTCGATGAAAGCCGCGATATATTTATCGCGCGAGGCCTTGGTTTCGTTGAGTTTGTCCTTGATGAAGTAATAGGTTTCCCGTTGGGTGTATTTCAGCGAGAGATCTTCCAGTTCGGATTTCAGTTGATAAAGCCCCAGTTTATGAGCAAGAGGCGCATAAAGATAGGCTGCTTCATTGGCCACTTTCAGGCGGTCTTCTTCATTCGGGGTGTCTTTGATTTGCCTCATGATATTCAGACGGTCGGCTATCATGATGATGATAACCCGCATGTCTTCGGCAAACGAAAGCAAAAGATTGCGGAAGTTCTCCGATTCGATGGCAGGACTTTTCGCATAGAGTTCGTTGGTCTTTACCAGTCCGCGAATGATGTTGGCCACGTCTTCACCATACAGCGAGGAGACCTGTTCGAGAGTCAGCAGATTCGCTTTCACGATTTCGTGCAACATGATCCCGACAAGGCAGGAGCCTTTCATTCCGATTTCATCGGCCACGATGATGGCCGTGTGCATATCGTGAATGACGGGATTGAGTCCGAAGCCGTTTCGTTGCAGGCTGTTGCTCTCGACGGCCTTTCCCAACTGATCTTTCAGTTGCCGGAAAGTAGCGGGCGCAATGGTGTCGCCTGCCGAAATGATGAGCCTTTTATACAGACGAAACAACTCTTCTTTCTCTTTTGCACTGTAAAACTCCATAGATTCACCTTTTTTATTGCGTCGTAAAAGTAGCTTTTTTATGATTCACATGCTACGGGAACAGATAAGATTTTGTACTTTTGGACATGAATTTACCAAATATTATACTATTATGATGACCACGCAAGACAAAGAGCAGCTGAAGCAAAGGGGGATTTCGGAGGAACAGGTGGCCGAACAACTGAAACGTTTTGAAGTCGGATTCCCGTATCTCAGGTTGAAATCGCCCGCGTCCGTAGGGCAGGGGATACTGTCGCCCGGTGCGGAAGAGCAGGAAATGTACGTCAGGGCATGGGACGACTACAAGAAAGCGTCGGATAAAACCATCGTCAAGTTTGTGCCGGCCTCGGGTGCGGCGAGCCGCATGTTTAAGGATTTGTTTGAATTTATCGAAAGCAAACCTTACGATGCGCCGCAAACGGACTTCGAGAAGCAGTTCTTTGCCGGTCTGTATCGATTTGCTTTTTACGATGCGCTTTCCGATGCCTGCGTACGCCTTTACGGCCTGCCGGCCGGAAGATTGGTTGCCGACGGCCAGTTCAAGGAAGTGGTACGCGCCCTGCTCCGTCCGGAAGGACTTAATTACGGGGCCTTACCCAAAGGCTTGCTGCTGTTTCACCGTTACGAAGAGGGGGCGCGAACTCCGCTCGAAGAACATCTGGCCGAGGGAGCCATGTATGCATGTTCGGCAGCGGGGACGGTCGATGTGCATTTTACCGTATCGGCCGAGCATCGTGAACTGTTCCGTCAGCTCTCGGAACGTAAACAGACCGAATGTGCCGCACGATACGGAGCAGACTACCGGATTTCTTTCTCCGAGCAGAAACCTTCGACCGACACCTTGGCGGCGGATGCCGACAACCAACCGTTTCGCGAAGACGGCCGCCTGCTGTTCCGGCCGGGCGGACACGGCGCACTCATCGAAAATCTGAACGATTTGGATGCCGATGTCATTTTCATCAAAAACATCGACAACGTCGTGCCCGACCGCCTGAAGTCGGACACCATAGCCGCGAAGAAGCTCATTGCCGGAGTTTTGGTCGGCTTGCAGGAGAAGGCATTCGACTGTCTCCGCTTGCTCGACAGCGGTCGTTACACTCACGAACAACTCATGGAGATGCTTCATTTCCTTGAAGACCGTCTGTGTTGCATTAACCCGGAAATCGAGAATCTGGAGGACTCCGAACTGGCCATATACCTGAAGCAAAAGTTCAATCGCCCGATGCGTGTGTGCGGAATGGTGAAGAATGAGGGTGAACCCGGAGGCGGTCCGTTCATGGTTTACAACAGTGACGGAACCGTGTCTCTGCAAATACTCGAAAGTTCGCAGATCGACAACCGGAATCCCGAGGCGAAAAAAATGTTCGAAGGCGGTACGCATTTCAATCCCGTCGACTTGGTATGTGCCGTGCGCGACTATCGGGGCCGGAAATTCGACCTCACGAAATACGTCGACAAAAACACGGGATTCATCTCTTCCAAGTCGAAAAACGGACGGGAATTGAAAGCCTTGGAATTGCCCGGACTTTGGAACGGTGCGATGAGCGACTGGAACACGGTGTTCGTGGAAGTTCCGCTTTCCACGTTCAATCCCGTAAAGACCGTGAACGATTTACTTCGCGATCAGCATCAGTAGAAGACGGAATTCCCTCATTTGCCCGAAAGCCGTATGCGGAAAATCCGCGTTACGGCTTTTTTATTATTGCTTTCCGATAAAAGTGTGGAATCTCTGTGCTCTCCATTCGTCATACCGAATAAATGAGCATACCCACCTGTTTCATTCCGTTTTTGGCATTCTCTTTTTCTTACATGCCTCCCCTCGCTTTCCGAATTGCGTGCAATTCACGCGACAACTGCGCGCATTTGACGTCTGAAATGCGCGTGTCTGACGTCTGAAATGCACGTGTTTCAGACGTCAAATGCACGCATTTCGGAAAAGCCCTTCCCATGGGGCTTTGGAGAGGGGCGAAATCCCGGTCGATTCCGAAATCGACCTCGCCGGGCGACTTGAAAGAATTTTACAAAATCCGAGATGTGAAGGCGTATGTGCGCCGGACGGTTGTCGGTTGTGGGAAGTGCGATGAAAGGCATAATCGGCAGTTCATCCGAACGCAAAAAACTGAAGGAGTCAAGCCCCAACGTACAACGCAATGTTCCCGATATGCCCGATGATGATGCAGCCCGTCATGATGTATTCCGAACGGCGATTCACGCTCAATGCCACGTTCAGGTCATCGGTTGTCAGCGTGCGTTCGTTGGTCCCGATGTAGGGTTTATGGACAATTTCGCCGAAATAACGGTGAGGGCCCCCGAAGCGACAATCCAGAATACCGGCCAATGCCGCCTCCGGAAAACCCGAATTGGGGCTGCTGTGCGCACGCCCGTATCGTTTCACGAAACGGAGTAACGACGGTCGGCCTGCGGAGAGTACCATCAACAGTGCGGTGAGTCTTGCCGGCAGGAAGTTGGCAGCATCGTCTATGCGGGCCGCCACCCGACCGAAAAGTCCGTAACGCTCGTTGCGGTAGCCCACCATCGAGTCCAGTGTGTTCACCATTTTATAGGCCATCATTCCCGGAACACCCAACAGCGCATACCAGAAGAGAGGAGCGATGACACCGTCGCTCAGATTTTCCGAAAGGGTTTCGAGTGCGGCCGCACGTATTTCCTGTGCCGACAATTCCGAGGTGTCGCGCCCCACGATACGCGAAACCCGGGCGCGTCCTTCTCCGATGGAGCGATCGGCGGCTTCGAACACCTGCTTTACTTCCCGCATCAGCGTTGTTCCGGCGAGGCATGAAAAAATGCAGAACGTCTGGAACAGGAGGACGGCGGGAAGGCCTGCCCAAAGGCAGAGTTGTCCGGCAGCCCATGTTCCCCAATAAACGGACAGGATAAGAATGACGGCCCACAGCCCCCCTTTGGCAAGGCGGTTTCTGCCGCGATTGAACCGACGTTCTCCCGCGGCAATCAGCTTTCCGAAACCGACGACGGGGTGGGGGAACCACTGCGGATCGCCCAGCCATTTATCCAGAAACCATGCAATCGACAGGGTGCACAACGGGACGATGAGCGGGCAGACGGATGTATGAATAACAATGTTCATGGAGCTGACGTACAGTGGGGTGTGAAGGAGATGTCCGTGTAGAGCCATGCTTGCAAGGCTTCGGCCAAACGATCGTTTTCGGGAGGAGTTTGTATGGCAATACGGAAAAAACGTTCGTCCAATCCTTCAAAGTTCGATGCGTCCCGTATCAGTATACCCCGGTTCTTCGCCAAATAATTTTTCAATTCGGATGCCGTGCCCTTATGCAGGCGAATCAGCAAATAATGCGTGTCGGTGGGCAGGCATTGAAGTTCGGTCATGCCGTTCAATAGGCCGACGAATCGCTCTCGTTCTTCCAGCAGTTTGTCCGTATCGGGGAGCGAATCCGGCTCATTTTCCAGAAGATAACGGGCCGCCTCAATGGCCAGAGCATTGACCGACCAAGGCATTTTGCAGGCACGTATCTTCTTCATGAGGGTTTCGCATGCCGTCAGATACCCGATGCGCAATCCGGGTATGGCATACTGTTTGGTCATGGAATGTATGAGAATGACGTTGGAACACTGCACGGCCTCCTCGGGCGACAGCAGCGGACGGCGTGTGAAATGTTCGTAAGAATGGTCGAAGACGAAGAGGCACTCGGGCCGTTCCCGCAACGCTTGTCGCACGCGTTCCCTGTCGTACACCTCGCCCGTAGGATTGTTAGGGTTACCTATCCATATCAAATCCGTCTCTTTCGGGGCTTCGTCCGGGTTGAAGAAAGGCTTTATCCGGTGGTTGTGCATTCGACAGGCGTCGGCATACTCGCTGAATGCGGGCATCCGTATGGCCGAAGTCTTTTCCCGGAAAGTTTGCGCAATGAGATAAATGCCTTCCGTCGCCCCGTTGGTGACACACACCTGAGCGGGGGAGCCGAGCGAATGTTTGCGGGCAATGAGCCGTTCCAAGGTGCGGGGAGCGGGTTCCGGATAACTGTGGATGGTGCTTAGGCGGTTCTTCAGATGACGGAACAATCCGCTGTGATCGTAACCGTTATACACGTTCGAACTGAAGTTGCTGACTATCGGGTGGCTATATAGGTAAAGGTCGTCGCCGTGTCCTTCAATCATGGTTGCGGGTGAGAATTTGATAGAGTAAAGACATATCGAGATTTTCGCGAACATGCCGGGCGAGCAAGTCGTATTGTTCTTCTTTGAAAGCGAAGTAATCGGAAGCGGAGTCGGCCGTTTGTTCTTCTTTGATGTGCGGTTCCAGCAGATAGTCGATGAAAGAAGCATTGTCCAATATGCCGTGAATGTAAGTTCCCATGCATTTTCTTCCTTCCCGCGCTCCTTCTTCCCGTCCGTCTTCCATGCGGTTGAGCGGAGTGAGTACGGCTCCTTCCGTCGTTTCGCTGCGTCCCATGTGAATTTCGTAACCCTTGCACGGAATTCCTCCTTCGCGAAAAGTGAAGGACACCTGTCGGGTCACTTTATCGTTCCGAAGCGTGGTCTTGACAGGCAGCAGTCCCAACCCCGGCAGACGGGGAATGTCGCCTTCCACTCCTTCGGGGTCGCATATTTCCGTGCCCATCATTTGATAACCTCCGCAAATGCCCATGACGGTCGCTCCTTTATCGCGGGCCTGTAAAATGGCTTGCGCCATACCGTTCAGTCTCAGTTCGCGAAGATCGTCCAAGGTGTTCTTGGTTCCGGGAATCAAAACGATGTCGGCCCTCTTCAGTTCATCGGGACGATCCGTGTAGTACAGGTGGACGCGTTCGTCGCGCTCCAAGGCATTGAAATCGGTGAAATTGGATAAATGCCTGAGTAAGACGACGGCCACGTTCACTTTATCTCCCGTTGCGGCTTCTCTTTTCTTGAAGCCCAATGCCACCGAGTCTTCCTGCTCAATGTCAATGCCCCGATAATAGGGAATGACTCCCAGAACGGGAATCCCGCACAATTCCTCGAGCATCTTGATGCCCGACCGGAACAGACGAACGTCGCCTCTGAACTTATTGATGATGATTCCCTTGATCAACTTCCGGTCTTCGGGAGTTTGCAATGCGACGGAGCCGTAGACACTGGCAAAGACTCCTCCTCGGTCGATGTCTGCCACAAGGAAAACATCAGCTCCCGCATGGCGGGCCATGGGAAGGTTGACCAAATCGCTTTCTCGCAAATTGATTTCCGAAATGCTTCCGGCACCCTCCATCACGATGGGATTATAGCACTTGGCCAATCGGTCGTAGGCTGCGTTCACGGCTTGCCGCAGTTCTTCCCGTCCTTCCTTTCGGAAGTATTCGTAAGCATTGCGGTTGCCTATCGGCTTTCCGTTGAGAACGACTTGCGAGGTCCGGTCGGAATTGGGTTTCAATAGCAGAGGATTCATGTCCGTATGGCAGGGCAGTCCGGCGGCTTCGGCTTGTACGGCCTGTGCCCGTCCGATTTCCAGTCCTTCCGGAGTCGAGTATGAATTAAGCGCCATGTTTTGCGCTTTGAAAGGGGCCGGGCGGTATCCGTCTTGTTTAAATATGCGGCAAAGTGCGGTTGCCAATACGCTTTTTCCGACATCGCTTCCGGTTCCGGCCAACATCAAAGGACGTAGTTTATTCATGATTGTGTGTGAATGAAGTGTTGGTTCGGGTGTGTTTCATACCTTTTCTGAGTGCATACGCCGTTCCCTTTGCGGCAGTATGTACCCGATGAGATAATGAGAAAATGGCAATTTCCGACGGATGATTTCTACTTGGTTCGCAGTCCGGACAGCCATTCACTCGCTTTTTTTATGAACTTCATGCCCAACCTGACGCCATTGAACAGTGCCATTCCGGTATGAAACGACTGCACAAGAGAATTGGTCTGTCGGGCAACCGTCTCCAGCGGCTCCGCAATCCGGCGGGCGGTGGTGAGCATCGTCTGCTGTCGGACGCGAAGCTCTTGCAAAACTTCCGCCTTGCGCTTGGCAATGTCTTCTAAAGTAAACTTCGGGTTAGGATTCATTTCTGACTATCGTTCGAGGGTTTTAGGAATAATTGTCCCAGAAAGTTGACAATGGGAGAAACAATAAGCGGTTTACGAAACGCGTAGATGAGGGCAATAAACAGCAAGTTGCCCCCTGCTATCAGCAGGTAACTTCCTAACAGTCCTCCCACCAACGGTTCCAAAAGGTAGGCTAAGGCAAACGAAAGATAAAATAAGGCCATGCCCGACAACAGGATGAGTATTAAAACCAGAATGAGCGTGGAGAGCAAAATGGTGAGTTTTTCGACCAGTTCCAGCCGAGTGTATTCTTTTTGCAGTTCGAGGTATTTCTTGAATTCCGCACACAACTCCCGTATGCTTTCTATACTTTTATTGTCCGTGAACATGGCCTTATTCGCTTTTATTCTGCTGCGCAGTTTTTCCCTTTGAGTTCTTCCGTAATCTCATCGACGAGATTTTCCATCTCGCCACGATCCAGACGGATGCCCTTTTTACGGAGAATCTCAGCAATCCGTTTGCGGGTGTCTTCGCCTTTTTCCGGTGCGAAGAGAATGCCAATCGCCGCACCGACCACCGCTCCACCCAAGAAAGCGGCCAATACATTTACGCCTTTCATAATCTTTGAATTTTATGATGTGATTCAACAAATATAAGGTATTCCTTGCATAAGCACCTCAGCCCAAAGAGCAAAAGTTGAAAACGCTAAACTTTTTTAACTACATTATGACATCATTCTATGTCCGTTCCCGTATTTTTGTCGTGCAGAACACTATGGCTATGAATAAAAAAATTGTACTTATCACAGGAGCAAGCAGTGGAATCGGCGAAGGTTGTGCGCGTAAATTCGCCTCTCAGGGATGGAATCTGATATTGAATGCCCGAACCGTTTCAAAGCTGGAGCAGCTGAAATCGGAGTTGGAAAACAAGCACGGCGTAAGTGTATACCTGTTACCGTTCGACGTACGCGACAGGCAATCGGCCGAAGCGGCATTGAAAACATTGCCCGCCGAATGGAAAGAGATTGACGTATTGCTGAATAATGCCGGATTGGTCATCGGGCTTGACAAAGAACAGGACGGAAACTGGGAGGAGTGGGACATCATGATCGACACGAACATCAAAGCCCTCTTGAGCATGACTCGCCTGATTGTTCCCGACATGGTGAAACGCAGACACGGACACATCATCAACATCGGATCAATAGCCGGTGATGCAGCCTATCCCGGAGGAAGTGTCTATTGTGCCACCAAAGCCGCGGTCAAAGCCCTCACCGATGGTCTGCGCATCGACTTGGTCGATACGCCGTTGCGTGTCACCAACATCAAACCGGGCATGGTGGAAACCAATTTCAGCGTGGTGCGTTATCGGGGAGACAAGCAGGCGGCCGACAATTTTTATAAAGGCATTCGTCCGTTGACGGGTGATGACGTGGCCGAAACGGTGTATTTCGCCGCTTCCGCTCCCGAACATGTTCAAATCGCCGAAGTGCTGTTGATGCCCACTAATCAGGCCACCGGCACAATTTCTTACCGGAAACTTTAAGGCGGAATGCAGAGAATGGAAGATTCTTTATGTTTTTTTTGTTCAAATTCTTTTGTCGAAAAGATAAAAATATAATTCCTTTGTTGGCGAGAACTCTGATCGATTGAAAAATCATTTATTAATCACATAAAGGTATAGAAACATGAAAAAATTAGTTGTATTGACAATGGGAGGTTGTTTGCTGTTTGCATTCTCTTCTTGTAAATCGAGCGAGAGTGCATATAAAAAGGCTTACGAGAAAGCCAAACAGCAAGAGTTGGTAACGTCGAATGGAGAAGGACCTACAGAAGTGGTTGCCGTTAAGGCCAAACCGCAGACCGATAAAACGGACGATATGTCCGGCGTTCGTCAGGAAAAAGTAGACATCGTTTCGGGCGATCAGGGTTTGAAAGATTATAGCGTGGTGGCCGGCAGCTTCGGTGTTAAAGCAAATGCCGAAGGACTGAAAGAGTGGTTGGACGAAAGAGGCTATCAGTCCACCATCGTGTTCAATCCGGAAAGAGCCATGTATCGCGTCATCGTAAACTCATACGGCGACAGAGCTTCTGCCGCCAGTGCCCGCGATGCATTCAAAGCCAAGTTCCCCAACCGTACCGACTTTCAGGCAGCATGGTTGCTCTACCGCATTTATTGATCCTTAAATAAAGATAACGGGACGGCTCATTCGGGCCGACAATGATTATCAGTAAGGGGTTGTCTTCGAAAAACGGACAGCCCCTTACTGATTGTATGAAGTCTTCTTTTTTCTGCCGAATGAGATTTGTCGGACTACTTTATCGATGAGAAACGCTTCCCGAGCAGCTTTTTTTGTACTTTTGCGGCATGAGTAGAATAATAGCCATCGATTACGGACGAAAAAGAACAGGCATAGCCGTCACCGACGTCATGCAACTCATTGCTAATGGTTTGACCACCATTCCCACACATGAATTGCTCGATTTTCTGACTGCGTATATGGCTAAAGAACCGGTGGAGCGCATCCTGATAGGACTACCCAGACAGATGAACAACGAACCGTCCGAAAACGCCGCCCGCATTGCCAACTTTGTCCGTATGCTGAAAAAACGCCATCCGGAAATGCCCGTGGAATACGTGGACGAACGTTTTACCTCCGTATTGGCTCACCGCGCCATTCTCGAAGCAGGACTGAAAAAGAAAGACCGGCAAAACAAGGCTTTGGTCGATGAAGTGAGCGCGACAATAATATTGCAAACATATTTGGAGAATAAACGTTTCTAATAGAAACAAAGAATGCTCGATAAATAACCGAATTACAAAAAAAAACGAAAATATGATTCTACCTATTTACGTATATGGTCAACCCGTCTTGCGCAAGGTGGCTGAAGACATCACACCGGATTATCCCAACCTGAAAGAGTTGATTGCAAACATGTTTGAAACCATGGAACACGCCGATGGGGTGGGATTGGCCGCTCCTCAGATCGGGCTTCCCATTCGCGTGGCGGTAATCACCCTCGATCCCTTGTCGGATGAACATCCGGAATTCAAAGGTTTCAATAAAGTCTACATCAATCCGCATATCATAGAAATTAGCGGAGAGGAAGTGAGCATGGAAGAAGGCTGTCTGAGTTTGCCCGGAATCCATGAAGCCGTGAAGAGAGGCGATAAAATCCGTGTTAAGTACATGGATGAAAATTTTGTGGAATACGAAGAAGAAGTCGAGGGGTATTTGGCTCGTGTCATGCAGCATGAGTTTGATCACTTGGACGGAAAAATGTTTATCGATCACATTTCTCCTTTGCGCAAACAAATGATTAAAGGCAAGCTCAATGCAATGCTCAATGGCAAAGCACGCAGTTCGTATAAGATGAAACAGGTGAAATAACGATAAAAAACGTTTATCTCCCTAAGGGGATATGGTAAATGCGTTATTTTTGTTTCACCAAAAGCATAAGATTCACATAGGATGATAAGAAAACCGTTATTCTTTCTCTCTCTCTTGCTACCGCTATCGATTTTCGCGCAAATCAATACGGACAGAGTAATGACTATCGCACGAAATGCGCTTTACTTTGAAGACTATGTGTTGTCCATCCAATACTTCAATCAGGTAATCAACGCCAAGCCCTATCTGTACGAGCCGTACTTTTTCAGAGCGTTGGCAAAAATCAATCTGGACGATTATCAGGGAGCCGAAGCCGATTGCAATGCGGCCATCGACAGAAATCCTTTCGTTGTAGGCGCGTATCAAGTTCGCGGATTGGCGCGTATCCGGCAAAACAAATACGATGACGCCATAGCCGATTATCAGAAGGCTTTGCAATATGCCCCCGAAAACATCACGCTGTGGCACAATCTCGCTTTATCGCACATTCAAAAGAAAGAATATTCCGCAGCACTCTCCGATTTGGAGAATCTCCTGAAAATATCGCCCCGGCATACCCGTGCCTACTTGATGAGAGGGGAAGTGCTCCTGCACAAGAAAGACACCGTAGCCGCTTTGCAGGATTACAATAAAGCCCTCGAACAAGACAAATACGATCCGGACGCATGGGCAGCGCGGGCCCTCGTACGTCTGCAACAGGCCCAATATGCCGAAGCCGAATCGGACTTCGACCGCGCTATTCACCTGAGCGTGCGCAATGCGGGCAATTACATCAATCGCGCTTTAGCCCGATTCCATCAGAACAACCTGAGAGGAGCCATGCAAGATTATGACTTGGCATTGGACATTGATCCGAACAATTTCATCGGACACTACAACCGGGGGCTGCTGAGAGCACGGGTGGGGGATGACAACCGCGCCATCGAAGATTTCGACTTCGTGCTTCGCATGGAACCGGACAACATGATGGCCACGTTCAATCGCGGCGTCTTGAAGGCGCAAACGGGCGATTATCGCGGAGCAATCAAAGACTATTCCACCGTCATCGAAAAATACCCCAACTTTCTCATGGGCTATCGTCACCGTGCCGAAGCCCGGCGAAAAATAGGAGATAAAAAAGGAGCGGAAGCCGACGAGTTTCGGATTTTGAAGACTCAACTGGACGTGCAAAGTGGAACGACGCAAGGTAATCAAGCAAAGAAAGACGATTCGGTTGAGGAAGGAGGGAACACCCGCAAAAAGTCCGACAGGAACATGAACAATTACCGAAAGATTGTCATCGCCGATGATTCCGAAGCCGAGCAACGTTACAAAAGCGATTATCGCGGGCGTGTGCAGGACAGAAACGTGGCTGTGAAACCGGAGCCCATGTTCACTCTCTCGTATTATGAGAAAACGAACGAAGTGAGGAGGGTTGTGAACTATCACAAATACATCGATTCGCTGAACCAATCCGGCGGTTTGCCGAAACGTTTCCTCATTACGAATATGGAAATGCCGCTGACGGAAGAATTGGTCAATTATCATTTCAAACTGATCGACACCCATACTGCCGATATTGTTGCCGATGAAAGAAATGCCGTGAAGCGATTTGTTCGCGCAATGGACTTTTATCTTGTTCAAGACCTTTCGAGTGCCATGTCTGATTTGACCCAAGCCATTTTGCTGGACAAAGATTTCTTCCCGGCTTATTTTATGCGCTCCCTGATCCGTTATAAACAGTTGGAGTATCAAAAAGCGGAGCAAAATTCAACGACCGAAACGTCTGCAGATAATACGATTCCCAAAGAAATCGGTTCGGTGGACTATGAAGTGATTAAGAAAGATTTGGATCGTGTCATCGAATTGGCTCCCGATTTCGTGTATGCCTATTATAACCGCGGCAACGTATCGGCCATGCTCAAAGATTATCGTGGAGCCATAGAAGATTATGACAAGGCCATCGAACTTAACCCCGAATTTGCGGAAGCTTATTACAACAGAGGTCTGACGCACATTTTTTTAGGCAATAATCAATTGGGCGTTTCCGACTTGAGCAAAGCGGGCGAATTGGGCATCGTTTCTGCCTATCATGTTCTTAAACGTTTCATCGAACAACCTTGACGCATATTACGAGAGAAAAGGTCAATAACTTCCCGGAAAAAGTTTAGCTCTTTGTCCGGAAGGATTAGCATCTTTTCAGGAAAATCGTTAATGTCCTTTGCAAAAAGATGCCAATGTTTTATTCAGCTCGAAAAGATTTCTTTATTTTTGCACCAATTTTATATGAATTATATCTCATTTCATCATGATTAAGATAACATTTCCCGACGGTTCCGTTCGTGAATACAACGAAGGAGTTACCGGAATGCAAATTGCAGAAAGCATCAGTCCCCGCCTTGCACAAGAAGTTCTGTCTTGCGGTGTGAATGGCGAAACATACGATTTAGGACGCCCCATTCTTCAAGACGCCGACTTCGTGCTTTACAAGTGGGAAGACGAAGAAGGAAAGCATACGTTCTGGCACACCAGCGCTCACTTATTGGCCGAAGCTCTGCAAGCACTCTACCCGGGCATACAATTCGGTATCGGTCCGGCCATTGAAAACGGTTTTTATTACGACGTGGATCCGGGAGACGCCGTCATTAAAGAAAGCGACCTGCAAGCCATTGAAGCTAAAATGATGGAATTGGCAGCCAGAAAAGAATCCGTTGTACGGAAGAATGTCTCGAAAGAAGAAGCCTTGGCCCGATTCGGAGAGCGTGGTGAAACCTATAAATGCGAATTGATTTCGGAGTTGGAAGACGGACGAATCACAACCTATACGCAAGGCGATTTCACCGATCTTTGCCGCGGCCCGCACCTGATGACGACAGAACCGATCAAAGCCATCAAACTGATGACTGTGGCCGGAGCCTATTGGCGCGGACAAGAAGACCGTAAAATGATGACTCGCATTTACGGTATCACCTTCCCCAAGAAAAAAATGCTCGATGAATATCTGGTGTTGCTCGAAGAGGCCAAGAAGCGCGATCACCGGAAAATCGGTAAGGAGATGCAGTTATTCATGTTTTCCGAGACCGTCGGAAAAGGGCTTCCCATGTGGTTGCCGAAGGGAACGGCTCTTCGTCTGCGTTTGCAGGAGTTTCTGCGGCGAATCCAAACTCGTTACGACTATCAGGAAGTTATCACTCCTCCCATCGGAAATAAATTGCTTTATGTCACTTCCGGTCACTATGCCAAATACGGTAAGGACGCTTTTCAGCCCATCCGTACCCCGGAAGAGGGAGAAGAATATTTCCTCAAGCCGATGAATTGCCCGCACCACTGTGAGATCTATAAGAATTTTCCCCGCTCATACAGAGATCTTCCGCTGCGTATTGCCGAATTCGGCACGGTTTGCCGTTATGAGCAGAGTGGCGAATTGCACGGCTTAACCCGTGTACGTAGCTTTACGCAAGACGATGCTCATATTTTCTGTCGTCCCGATCAAGTTAAAGATGAATTTCTCCGGGTGATGGATATCATATCCATCGTATTCCGTTCGATGGATTTCACGAATTTCGAAGCACAAATATCTTTACGCGATAAAGTGAATCGTGAAAAATACATCGGTTCCGACGAAAACTGGGACAAAGCCGAACAAGCCATCATAGAAGCCTGCGAAGAAAAAGGATTAACGGCTAAGGTCGAATATGGAGAAGCGGCATTCTACGGGCCCAAATTGGACTTTATGGTGAAAGATGCACTTGGACGCCGTTGGCAGTTGGGAACCATTCAGGTTGATTATAGCCTTCCGGAACGTTTTGAACTGGAATATATGGGAGCCGATAACCAAAAGCACAGGCCGGTGATGATACACCGAGCTCCGTTTGGATCCATGGAGCGTTTTGTAGCCGTACTGATTGAACATACAGCCGGTAAGTTCCCATTATGGCTTACGCCGGATCAGGTTGTGATCTTGCCCATCAGCGAAAAATTCAATGATTATGCCGAACAGGTGAAGATGTATCTCCGCACACACGAGGTGCGAGCTTTTGTGGATGATCGCAATGAAAAAATCGGACGTAAAATTCGCGATAACGAAATGAAACGTATTCCTTACATGCTCATCGTCGGCGAAAAAGAAGCGGAGAACGGTGAAGTTTCAGTTCGTAGACAAGGAGAAGGCGATAAAGGAACCATGAAGTATGAAGTCTTTGCAAATATTTTGAACGAAGAAGTTCAAAATATGATAAATAAATGGTAGCTTTGCAGCCGTTTCCGAAAAAGAATATTAGCCAAATAATAAGAAAATACAGGAAGAAATCGTTTTTGAATGAAGAATGACACGCTAAAAGGGCAGTATCGAATCAATGAACAGATTCGTGCCAAAGAAGTCCGCATTGTGGGTGATGATATTGAATCCAAAGTATATCCGCTTTTTCAAGCCATTAAAATGGCAGAAGAAAAGGAAATGGATTTGGTCGAGATTTCACCGAATGCTCAACCTCCTGTTTGTCGTATTATTGACTATTCCAAATTCCTTTACCAACTAAAGAAACGTCAAAAGGAGCAAAAAGCCAAGCAAGTCAAAGTGAACGTCAAAGAGATCCGGTTCGGCCCCCAAACCGACGATCATGATTACAATTTCAAATTGAAACATGCAAAGGGCTTTCTCCAAGACGGAGACAAGGTAAAGGCCTATGTGTTCTTCAAAGGGCGATCAATCCTTTTCAAGGAACAGGGCGAAGTACTTTTGCTGCGTTTTGCCAACGATTTGGAAGACTATGCCAAGGTAGACCAAATGCCTATATTGGAGGGAAAGCGTATGACTATCCAGCTTTCACCCAAAAAGAAAGACGCTCCCAAGAAAGCGGAAGCTCCTAAGGCTGTCAAACCTGAAGCTGCCGCAGATAAAACATCCGAATGATTAACGCGCAGGTATAGTGCGTTACCATTAATATATTTAATAATTAAAAAACAAGTAAGATGCCAAAGATGAAGACTAACTCCGGTTCTAAAAAAAGGTTTACCCTTACCGGAACAGGTAAAATCAAAAGAAAGCACGCTTTTCACAGTCACATTCTGACTAAAAAATCAAAGAAAAGAAAACGTAACCTGTGCCACTCTACCCTTGTAGACGTAAGCAACGTAAATCAGGTTAAGGAACTTTTAGCCATGAAGTAAACGAAACAAAAGCGTTATTTTATTAAAGTATTAACCGAATGCATTAGCTTGAAGTTCGTTGCGTGAAGCAACGGCGCTAACATTCAAAAACAAAAAAACTATGCCAAGATCAGTCAATCATGTTGCTTCAAAAGCACGTAGAAAGAAAATTTTGAAACTTACCAAAGGTTACTTTGGCGCAAGAAAGAATGTTTGGACAGTTGCGAAAAATACATGGGAAAAAGGGTTAACCTATGCTTTCCGCGACCGTAGAAATAAGAAAAGAAATTTCCGCGCTTTATGGATTCAGCGTATCAATGCCGCTGCCCGCTTGGAAGGAATGTCCTATTCCAAACTCATGGGAGGTCTGCACAAAGCCGGAATCGAAATCAATCGCAAAGTATTAGCCGATTTGGCCATGAACCACCCTGAAGCCTTTAAGGCTGTGGTGGCAAAAGCCAAAAACGCTTAACCTCAATCGAACAAAAAGTGCCGGATGCGCTGAAAGCAACCGGCACTTTTTTTCTTATTATTTGCTTTTACCAAAGATATTGTTTATATTTGCTGTATAAAAACAAGGCCGTATCGACTGGATTGGGAAACTCTTCAATTTAATCTGATAACCGAGAAAAGCTTCAGCTTTCAATGGCGGGCCACAGCCTTAGGGACGCTCATGGAGCCAGTGGATTACAAAGAGAGCGGGCACTCAAATCTTGTTCTATCAGAGTTTCATCACATCGTCGGTACGGCTTTTCTTTTTCCCACCTTTTATTCCCGTATCAGTCTTTTATAATTCTGCTGATACCTTTCCATGATTTCGCGCACGAAATTGAACGTTTCAACACCACGGAAATAACCGTTTTTGCAAACAGGATCAGTAAAATACTCTTCATTGCTCTTCAACAAAATGAAGCGTTCAACATTATCCGTCCACACTTGTTTATTACTTCCGTATTTCTCCGCTAATGCCATGGCATCATAAACGTGGCCGAGTCCGGCGTTGTAAGACGCGAGAACAAAGTATATGCGTTGCTGTTTATCGGTGATGACACGCAGGCTTCTGTCGGCATGGGCAATATACTTCACGGCTGCTTTTATGCTTTCTTCCGGATCGCGTTCGCGGCCTTCGGGCATCCCCATGGCTTTGGCCGTGCGAGGCATGAGCTGCATGAGTCCACGAGCTCCTGCCCATGAAACAACAGTCGTGTCAAAATTCGATTCTGTATAGGCAAGCGAAGCAAGCAGTCGCCAGTCCCAATCAATCTCACGGGCATATTTGCGAAAAAGCTCGTCAAAATGTGAGATTTTACCTTCTTTTAATGAAAGGATAGGAGAGCGAACGGGGTGTTTGCTTTGTTCGAAATATCGCTTCGCGCTTGCTGCGTATGCCGTTGAGGTCACATTCTCCCGAAACCAGTTATCGGCCGCTTCGGCCAACAAGGGGGAAGTTTTACGTACTGCCCAAGAAGAACGCTGATCGAAGCTGATGGAAAGCGAACTGCTTAACTGCGGATAGTAAGTTTGATTAAGTTTGGCTACGTCATTATCGGCCACCGTATAAGCTATTTTCCCGGTAGCCACCTGAGTAATAAGGTCTTCGACACCTATGCTATCGTTATTGACCGGATGGATAATGATTCCCCCGCCCAATTCGTTATTCAAGTTGACAAGACGATCGTAATATTTACCCGGTTTAACGTATATTTCTTTGCCTATAAGTTGTGTGACGTCGGTAAGTTTGGGATTTTGAGCATTATTCTGCTGCACGATGACCTGATGCGTGATGATTTCTTCGCCACAATATCTCAAGCTGTCGCTCCAGGACTTGGTGACCGGGAGAGGATAAGCAATGATATCCCCTTCTCCCGCTTGAAGACGGCGGATAAGGTCTTCGACATTATGAGCGACTTCAACACGCAGTTTCAAACCAAGATGTTGCGCGAATTGGGCACAAAGCTCGTATTGAAACCCCATTTCCTGTCCGCGATAAATGAAATAAGTCGTAGAGCTATAAAGAGTGAGGGCTACAAGCTCGCCGCTATCGACAATCTGTTTCAGATCTCGATTTTTGACTCCATCGGCCTGTTCCTTTCCTCCACGATACCCGATCCAAAATACAATGAAAACACCTGCCATGAGTAAGCCGATGCCGAGAAAAGACCGTTTTTTAATTTGTTTCATCACCTCAACGTGTAAGATGCTTCTTGATATACATGGTCAGGATATCAATGGCCACTTGATTATTTCCTCCTTCGGGCACAATGAGATCAGCGTATCGCTTGCATGGTTCAATAAACTGCTGATGCATGGGCTTCAGTACACGCGTATAGCGTTCCATGACGGCTTCAACGGTACGTCCCCGTTCAACGACATCACGCTGCACGACCCGTATCAAACGTTCGTCCGGGTCGGCATCAACAAAGATTTTCAAGTCCATCATATTGCGCAATTTCTTGTCGCATAACGCCAAAATGCCTTCGATAATGATTACGTTGCGCGGCTCTATCCGAATGGTTTCGGGCTGACGTGTACAAGTCAAATAGGAATAAATGGGTTGCTCGATGCTTTTCCCTTCTTTCAACTGAGTTATGTGCCGGGATATAAGACTCCACTCGAAA
>JBHAEN010000073.1:0-6521 GCA_041855645.1 Bacteroides sp.
AGAGCAGGGCGGTATCGCCCGGACGGAGCGACAGGGCCTCGCACGTGAGCCGCGCACTCCGCATCATTCGTTCCTTGCTTACGGCCAACGGCCGGGGCGTTCCCGTGGAACCCGAAGTCCGAACGGTCAGCACGGGTGCGTCGTCCCACCATGCGGAAAGGAAGAGAAACAGGTCGCGCTCGGCCTCGGAACAATGCGCACAGCCCCCGGCGACGAGACGTTTCACGTCGTGAGGCGCATACGTCCGGCCGTCGAGCAACAGGCATTGAGCCTCCCGGTCGAGGTTCATCGGGGCAGAAACCATAGGCAGTCTTTTCTGATTTCGAGAGGCATATCGACATTCTTTTCAAAGAGTTGTCCCGTCCCCAAGCCTTGCGGAAGCGGATTGTCGTGCGTGGCACACCACTGGGCGATGGCGTTCAGGCCGACGTTCGACTCCAAAGCGGAGGTAATCCACCAGCCGATGCCCCGTTTTTCGGCCTCGGCAATCCATTCTTCGCAGCCTGCAACGCCGCCGTGAAGCGAAGGTTTGAGGACGAGATAGCGGGGACGCACGACAGAGAGCAGCCCGGCTTTTTCGGAAGGCGTGTTCACCCCTATCAGCTCTTCGTCGAGAGCGACGGGCAAGGGCGATTCGGCACAGAGACGGGCCATGTCTTCCCAACGTCGGGCGGGGATGGGTTGTTCGACGGAGTGCAGGTCGAGTTCGGCAAGCCGGCGCAGCTTGTCCGGAGCCTCGGCGGGGGAGAAAGCTCCGTTGGCATCCACGCGCAGTTCGACCTCGCGGGCCGTGAAACGGGTGCGGATGTGGCGAAGCAAAGCCAGCTCGTCCGCAAAGCGAATGCCCCCGATCTTGAGTTTGATGCAGCGGAAGCCTTCGTTCATCTTCGCCTCGATGCGGGACAACATCGTGGAATAATCGCCCATCCAGATCAGCCCGTTGATGGGGATGCCGGCCTCGCCCCGCGAGAAAGGCGTGTCCCACAGGGCAGGACCGCCTGCGGCATAGTGGCGAAAAGCCGTTTCCAGTCCGAAGAGTATGGAGGGATAAGGCCGCAGTTCGTCGACGTCGAAGCTCCCGCCCCGCCGTTCCGTATCTCGGCAGATGGCGATGAGCGTCTCTTCGTAACGGTCGGAGAAGTCCGCGCTGAGATCGGGCAACGGCGCGCACTCGCCGATACCCTCGCGATGGGGTTCGTCGGGCGAGGTGAGCCTGAGATACCACACTTTCCGAGTGGAATAAATGCCTCTCGAAGTGCCCGCGGGCTGTTTGAAGCGCAACAGGCGGGGAATGACGTCTATGCGACAGTTCATAATCGGGAAGTCGCGACCCGGAAAAGAGGGGCGCGACCCGTTCAATACTTATTGTAAGAGATTACTTTTCCTTTTTCTTTCCGTATCTTCTTGCGCTTCTCCTTGGCGGGATAGCCAATGGCGATGTCGAGCAGAAGGCGTTTCGAGGCGGGAATGCCCAACAGTTTTTTGATAGCCTTTTCGTCGAACCACCCCAATATGCAGGATCCCAGACCTTCGCTTTCCGCCGCGAGGATGAGGTGTGCGGTGGCAATACCGATGTCGATCAGGGGAAAATGCTTATCTTTCACCTTTCCGCCCAGCATGGAGGTGATGTTGGCAGATTCCTCCACGATGAGGATATGCACCGGAGCGTCCTTGGCAAATTTGTTCATGCCCAGTCCGGCGGTTGCCTTACCCACGGCCACGGAAAGTTCCGGATCGGACACGACGACGAATTTCCACGGTTGCGCGTTGCATGCCGAGGGCGACATCCGTCCCGCTTCCAAAATGCGTTCCAGCTTATCGGGCTCCACGGCGCGCGTCTTGTCGTAGGCGCGGTCGCTTTGGCGAGCCATTACCAATTGGAGGAAATCGGATTGTTCCATCATGCGACCGGTCATTTATACTGAAGCATGCGGCTGATGTACTTGCCGATGATGTCGAATTCGAGATTGACCACACTGCCTATGCGGAACGTATGGAAGTTGGTGTGTTCGTAGGTGTAGGGAATGATGGCCACTTGGAACGTGTCGTCCGTGGGATTGCACACGGTCAGGCTGACGCCGTTGACCGTCACCGAGCCTTTGTCCACCGTGATGTAGCCGCGTTGGGCCATCGCTTTGTCGAATGTGTAACGGAACGTGTAATACCAGCTTCCTTTGGCATCTTTGATGTCGATGCAGGTGGCCGTCTGGTCGACGTGCCCCTGTACGATGTGTCCGTCAAGGCGTCCGTTCATGACCATGCTTCGTTCGACATTGACTTTGTCGCCTATTTCCAGAAGCCCGAGGTTGGAGCGTTCCAGCGTTTCTTTCATGGCCGTCACGGTGTAGGTGTCCGCGGTCAGCCGGACCACCGTGAGGCAAACGCCATTGTGCGATATGCTCTGATCGACTTTCAATTCCTGAACAAACGAACACTTGAACGTGAAGTGTATATTTTCCTGTTCTTTCTCCAAGGCTACGAGCGTAGCGTATTCTTCAACGATTCCGCAAAACATAATAATAAACGTTTCTTTATTTTCGTGCGTTCGGCACGGTTCAACAATGGGAAGAAGCCACGTGCTTCTTTTACGGCTCAAAGATACGAATAAAGAGAAGACGACGACGAGATAAGAACCTAAAAAAAAGTGGAGCTTTTCGCAAAGCTCCACTTTTTACATTCAATAGGTATTAGTTTTTTTTCTAAGGTAAAAAGATTGTTTTCAGGATAACGGCGCAAAGGTAACGGCTTTTATCCATTCCGTCCAAACTCTCAAACATGTCTTAAAACATGTTTTTTGAATTAACTTTGGATTTATTAGGAATTTGACAAACGGTCGTTCGCCCGGCGTCGTTTTCGGCGGCAAAGATAATGATTTTACGGATTGAGCAAGCGTCCGGGCCGTGAATTTGGCGACATTTTGTTTTCCTGTTCCGTTTTTTTCGGGCCGAAGAGTAAAAAAAAGAAGCCGATTCCCGCAACAGGGGAACCGACTTCCTTACCATTTGTTTTCCGGACGGGCCCGATTACATCATGCCGCCCATGCCTCGCATGCCGGGAGCACCCATGGGCATTTCGGGTTTGTCTTCTTTCTTTTCAACGATCACGCATTCCGTGGTGAGGAACATTCCGGCGATGGAAGCCGCGTTTTCCAAAGCCACGCGGGCCACTTTGGCGGGGTCTACCACGCCTGCCGAATGCAGGTTTTCGTACACATCGGTGCGGGCGTTGTAGCCGAAGTCGCCCTTGCCTTCGCGCACTTTCTGCACCACCACGGCTCCTTCTTTGCCGGCATTGGCCACGATCTGGCGCAGCGGTTCTTCGATGGCGCGTTTGATGATTTCCACTCCGGTGCTTTCATCGGCGTTGTCGCCCTTGAGGCCTTCGAGCGCGTCGATTGCACGGATGTAGGTCACACCGCCTCCGGGCACGATGCCTTCTTCGATGGCGGCACGAGTGGCACGGAGCGCATCGTCGACACGGTCTTTCTTTTCCTTCATTTCCACTTCGGAAGCGGCGCCCACGTAGAGTACGGCCACACCGCCCGAGAGCTTGGCCAGACGTTCTTGCAGTTTCTCGCGGTCGTAATCGGACTTCGTGGCGGCAATCTGCGACTTGATTTGTTCGCAACGTTCCTTGATGCCTTCCTTGGCTCCTCCGCCGTTGACAATCGTGGTATTGTCTTTCGACACGGTGATTTTGTCGGCCGTACCGAGCATTTCCACCGTGGCTTGTTCCAGTTTCAGGCCTTTTTCTTCGCTGATCACCACACCGCCGGTGAGGATGGCGATGTCTTCGAGCATTTCCTTGCGACGGTCGCCGAATCCGGGTGCCTTCACCGCGCAGATTTTGAGTTGAGAGCGCAAGCGGTTCACCACGAGTGTGGTCAGTGCTTCACTGTCGACATCTTCGGCAATGACCAGCAACGGACGCCCCGTCTGTACGGCAGGCTCGAGGATGGGGAGGAAGTCTTTGAGGTTGGAAATCTTTTTGTCGTAGATGAGGATGTAGGGTTTTTCCATTTCGCATTCCATCTTCTCGGTGTTCGTCACGAAATAGGCCGAGAGATAGCCGCGGTCGAACTGCATGCCTTCCACCACGCCGATGGTGGTGTCGGTTCCTTTGGCTTCTTCGATGGTGATGACGCCGTCTTTCGACACTTTGCGCATGGCGTCGGCGATGAGTTTGCCGATGACGGGATCGTTGTTGGCCGATACGGTGGCCACTTGTTCGATCTTATCGTAGTTGTCGCCCACTTTTTCGGCCTGTGCCTTGATGGATTCGACCACTTTGCCCACGGCTTTGTCGATGCCTCGCTTGATGTCCATGGGGCTGGCTCCGGCCGTCACGTTCTTCAGGCCTTCGGCCACGATGGCTTGTGCCAGAACGGTGGCCGTGGTGGTTCCGTCGCCTGCGTCGTCGCCGGTTTTCGAGGCCACCTCCTTCACCAGCTGCGCACCGGTGTTCTGATAGGCATCGGCGAGTTCGATTTCCTTGGCCACGGTCACTCCGTCCTTGGTGATGTGGGGCGCGCCGAATTTCTTTTCGATGATGACGTTACGTCCTTTGGGGCCGAGCGTGATTTTCACGGCGTTGGCCAGTGCGTCGACGCCCTTCTTGAGTTGGTCGCGGGCTTCGATATTGAATAAAATTTCTTTTGCCATAAGTGTATGTCTTTTTTTAAGTCGTTACATTGAATTTGTTCTGTTTTCCTTATCCCAGCACGGCAAGCACGTCGCTCTGGCGCATGATGAGGTACTTCGCTCCCTCGATTTCGAGTTCGGTTCCGGCGTATTTGCCGTAAAGAACGGTATCGCCTACTTTCAGAACCATCTCTTCATCTTTCGTTCCGTTGCCAACTGCCAATACTTCGCCCTTGAGGGGTTTTTCCTTAGCGGTGTCGGGGATGATGATGCCGCCAATCGTTTTTTCTTCCGCGGGAGCGGGAAGAATGAGCACTCTGTCTGCCAATGGTTTGATGTTCATAATGTTTTCTGTTTTTAATTACTCTATAATATAATAATGTATTGTCCTTTCGTGTCGCATTCCGGAACACGACACCGGGTTAAAAGCGAAAAGCGTGCCAAAGTGGGAAAAGGCATCCTCTGACAGTCGGCGACTGCCAATTTGTCGCACGGCGCGCCGTTTCTGCCACTTCCCGTCCGAAGGCTCCGCGAATCGACGCCGCAAAATCGGCGTCCGAACACCGAAGGGTTATCACGCAAATCTAAATTTCAGCGGTTTGCAATGAGGTAAAAACAAACATGGCCATCCGCTAAAGGCGTGAAGCCTCCGATTCTCCCCATTCACCGTGCCATCGGCAATGAACCTGTCCCGGCTCTCGGGAAAAACAAGCCGCCTGTTCGAGCGATTTTCCGCCTGTTCCATCCCGAGCTCCGACGGTCTCTTTTTTTTACACGATTTTCTCTGTTTTCCGAAATGCGTGCAATTCGCGCGTCAAGTGCGTGCATTTGACTTCTGAAACACGTGCATTTCAGACGTCAGACACGCGCATTTCAGACGTCAAGTGCACGCATTTCGGAAAGCCCCTTCCCATGCGGCTTTGGAGAGGGTCGAAATCCCGACCGGTTCCGAAACCGACCTCGCGAGGAAGAGTGAAAGAATTTTACAAAACAGCGATGCGTGAGGACACATGCGCACGGAGAATCTCGGTTGTTGAGAGGGCGATAAAAACATCATCGACAGTTCGCCGGAAAAAGGAGGATTCTCCTTTCAGAAGAAAATTGCCGGACAACAGCACAGATAGTCTGTTTGTCAGTGAATATGATTGCAGTCATTGACAATAAAAAAACAGGGCAGACATTTCAGCGTCTGCCCTGCCGTATTTCCGTTGAACAAGGTTAATTAAGTCCCTGCCGTTTGAGTTCTTTGTATTCCTCCGGTGTGCAGGGGATGGCCTCAAAGGCGTCTTGAAACAGCTTATACACAAGTTCGTAGTTGCCTTCTCTTTCGGCCGCGAATATCTTCTCGAAAGCGGAGTTGCGTACACGCTGGGGAATATAGGCGATAGTGTCATTTCTGCTTCCGCCGGACAATATAATAAGGTCGCGTGCATCGCGCCAATAAGTGGCAAGTGTGTCGTGGTTGATGATGTCGGAGCCCATCATTTTAATGGCCAGTTTTTCGTAGTCCTTTTCCGTTTCGTCTATTCCACGAGTACCCGGAGTTGTACTCCCAACAGGAATGAGTTGAAAAAAACGTGCCTTTTGCAACACTTCGAGCGGTGTCATTTTCCCATCCTCTCCCGCCCGTGGAGAAAGCCGGGGTTTCAGGTTGAAGTTAAGCACTGTGTCGGGGTCGAGTTTGCCCGTGACGGGTTTGTCATCACCTCCGCAAGCGGAAAGCACAAAGAACGAAATCAAAAGTAAAACAAGTTTCTTCATAACTGCATAGATTTATTGTTTGTTACCAAATTGAACGCAAATATACAAAGCGTTCGGAAATGCATCAACGCTTACACAATGTTTTTATGCTGTTCAAACATGAGGTGTGCTCATAAAAAA
>JBHAEN010000074.1:0-12367 GCA_041855645.1 Bacteroides sp.
AGACCCCGATGCCGATAGCGCTAGCCTGGCAGAGCGTATTCCCATCTCGCCCCTCATAGCTTTTTGCTACATGCTCTTCGTACTCATTTATTTCCCCTGTGTAGCAGTGATAGCCGCCATCAAGCAAGAGTCTGGTAGCTGGAAGTGGGCGCTCTTTGCCGCCGGATATACCACAGCGTTGGCGTGGATGGTCTCTTTTGTAGTCTATCAGCTGGGAGGGCTGCTGCTATGATAGCGCATTGGCAAGAGTGGACAGTAGGGTTCATTGTGCTCCTCTGCCTGGCCCGTGTGGCATGGGGCATTTGGCTCTTCTTCCGCAGGGTAGAGAAAAATGAGAATGCCTGTGATAGTTGCGTGAGCGGCTGCGACCTGCGCGATATGCTGGAAAAAAAACGCAGTGAATGTGTCAATGAGCGCACCGCTGCCGCCCCAACCGCTCCCGCGAGACGTCACACTCCCGCCTCGCGGACGAAAAAATGTTGCGGATAGTATTGCTTATTTGGAAAATAGTGCTACCTTTGCAACCGCAAACCACAACCGGGTTCCTTGGATGAGTGGCTTAGTCAGCGGTCTGCAAAACCGTGTACGGCGGTTCGAATCCGCCAGGAACCTCAAAGAAAGCTCCGAAACTACTGGTAATACAGAGTTTCGGAGTTTTTAATTTTTCAGGGTGCGCAAAATAGGGAGAGGGTCTATTGGATTAATGCCCACTTTATTATATTTCCATTATCTCATTGTTTGGGCTTATAGCTTCTTCTTTCAATTTTATATATTGCAATAATTTGTTCGTTTATAATGTCCAATGCTATTAACATGAGTTTCACCTAAGTAACAACGGTTTTATCGTTTCTCTAATGATCTCTTTCCGCTGCCCCAAATGTTTAGTATTATTGACTTGGCGTATAAAAAAGAAATCCCGACAGTCTATACAAACTATCGGGATTCTTTGGAGCGGAAGACGGGGCTCAAACCCGCGACCCTCAGCTTGGAAGGCTAATGCTCTATCAACTGAGCTACTTCCGCAATTTTGTGGGCAAAGATGGATTCGAACCACCGAAGGCGTAAGCCAGCAGATTTACAGTCTGCCCCATTTGGCCACTCTGGTATTTGCCCGTTTGCATCATTCAACGGAAAAATCATTCCTCTCAAATGCGATGCAAAGATAGAGACTATTCTTTTAAGTTGCAAACAAAATCGACCATTTTTATTGCGGTGATGGCACATTCGTCACCTTTGTTGCCCAATTTGCCTCCCGCCCTATCTTCGGCCTGTTCCATGGTATTGGTCGTGATGAGTCCATAGATGACGGGAGTTTTACCCTGTGCATTGAGTGCTGCGAGACCTTGCGTCGCTCCCATGCAGACGTAGTCGAAATGGGGCGTGTCGCCGCGTACGACGCAACCGATGGCTATGACGGCGTCTATGTCGCAATCGGTTGTCATGCGAGAGGCGCCAAATGTCAGTTCGAAGCTGCCGGGTACGAAACGGACAATGATGTTCTCGTCACGAACCCCATGCTTTTTCAGGGTGTCGATTGCTCCTTGCATCAAGGCTCCGGTAATATTGAAGTTCCATTCGGATACGATAATGCCAAAACGCATTTCGGAAGCATCGGGCACAGAATTGAAATCGTATTCGGAGAGGTTGTGGTATGCAGTTGCCATGGGTTGTCTTGTTTTAATGGTGGAAATGGGGAAGGGGGAGATTTTGAATCCGGGGTTTTTACCTCTTGCGATTAAAAGTGAACGAGTTGGCAAGTCAACGGAAAGAGTATTTCGCTCTGTTCTTTAGTTCAACTTGCCAACTCGTTTTCGGGTTAACCGGCCATGCTTTATTTCTTTAGCAGTTTAGCCTGTTCGATGTATTTGTCAATATCCATAGCCTGAAAAGACTGGAAATATTTTTCTTTCACTTTTGTGTAAGCCTTCAAAGCGTCATCGGCCTTACCTTGTTTCATGAAAATTTCTCCGGCTTGCATCAAGAAGATCGGACTCAGACTGTTGTTATCGGCTTTATCCGCTGCGGAAACGAGGGTCGATGCGGCTTTGTCAAGCTGTCCGAGTTGTGCATAGCAGTTACCTGTTGCGCCGAGAATGGCGGGAGAAACCATTTGGTCGTCACCATCAAAAGCTGTGAGCATCTTTACGGCATCTTCGTATTTGCCAAGTTGAGCGTAGCAGATGCCGGCGTATGCTTTGGCGAGATTGGCAGCTTGGGTTCCGCTATATTCATCGGCCACTTTCAGAAAGCCCGAATAGCCAAGACTGTCACCGTTAAGCGCTTGTTCAAAAGCATTTTGATTGAAGTATTCCTGACCTTTGAACAGGGCGGCTTGCGCTTTATTCTCACGGGGTTTCGTATAATAGTTCTTGTATAGAATCACACCTGCGACGAGTACCACTACGGCCACTACGCCTCCAATAAGCATTTTTTTGTATTTCAGCAGGAAAGATTCCGACCTGCTCAAGGCTTCCTGAACGTCCAGCGTTTCGTTTTTCTTCTTTTGTTCTGTCATTGTGTATATGATTTTTGTTGTTATTCGTTTTTTTTATCATTCGACTTGCAAAAGTATGTTTTTTATATTGACCTGCGAAATTTAGGAACATCTTTTTTCTGCGACGCCTCGAAATGCACGAAAAAACTTCTTACTTTTGTCCCGTAATAAAGTTTGCCGCATGATATTGAAACGCATCTCCATTCTCAATTATAAGAATCTGGAGCAAGTGGAACTCGATTTTTCCGCTAAGCTGAACTGCTTCTTCGGGCAGAACGGGATGGGGAAAACGAATCTGCTTGATGCGATTTATTTCCTGTCATTTTGCAAGAGCGCAGGTAACCCCGTCGATTCTCAAAACATTCGTCACGAACAGGACTTTTTCGTCATTCAGGGATTTTATGAGTCGGAGGACGGCACACCTGAGGAAATTTATTGCGGCATGAAGCGGCGGGCAAAGAAACAGTTCAAGCGGAACAAGAAAGAATACGGTCGATTTTCCGACCATATCGGTTTTCTGCCTCTTGTCATGGTATCGCCGGCCGATGCCGATTTGATCGGTGGCGGTAGTGACGAACGGCGTCGGTTCATGGATGTGGTCATCTCACAATATGATAAAGAATACCTTGATGCGTTGATTCGCTACAATAAGGCGATGGCGCAGCGCAATGCACTCTTAAAAAGTGAATCTGCTGTGGACAACGAATTGTTTGGCGTATGGGAGGAGATGATGGCACAGGCGGGCGAAGTCGTTTACCGCAAACGAGAGACTTTCATCAACGATTTTGTACCCATCTTCCGTTCATTCTATGCATTTATTTCACAAGATAAAGAACAGGTCGGATTGGCTTATGAGTCTCATGCGAGGGATGCTTCGCTGCTCGATATCTTGAAACAAAACCGAGATCGTGACAGGGTGATGGGTTATTCCTTGCGCGGCATACACAAAGACGAGCTGAATATGCTGTTGGGTGACTTTCCCATCAAGAAGGAAGGTTCGCAAGGACAGAACAAAACCTATCTCGTGGCATTGAAGCTCGCCCAATTCGACTTTCTGAAACGAACGGGGAAGACCGTTCCCTTGTTATTACTCGATGACTTGTTCGATAAACTCGATGCTTCGCGTGTGGAGCAAATCATCAAAGTGGTGGGAGGCGATGGATTCGGGCAGATTTTTATTACCGATACCAATCGCGAGCATCTTGACCGTATCTTACAGAAAGTGGTAGGCGACTATAAACTGTTTCGTGTAGAGCAGGGACAAATTGAAGAAACGGGAGGAGGAGAATGAAAAAACGTGATGCCGAACAGGTGGGCAGCGTCATTCGTCGTATACTGCGGCAGGAAGGACTGGAAACTCCGTTGAACCAACAACGCCTGCTTGATGCCTGGCCCCAGGTGCTTGGCCCGGCCGCCGCCTATACAACCGATCTTTACATTCACAATCAGGTACTTTACGTGCGTCTTAGTTCGGCCGTTTTACGTCAGGAATTGATGATGGGGCGCGAAGTTCTGATACGTACCCTGAACCGCAGGGTAGGAGCTACGGTGATAACACAAATCGTATTTCGTTAGAAGCCTTGGAAGCAGAGTCTGAGGTTATGTCAGCTTTCCGATGATTTTGTATTCGATTTCAAGATGAGGCGGAGTGAACGTCCGTAAGTAAAGTAGTTCCACATCCAATTCAGCAAAACCACTATTTTATTGCGTACCGAGAGAATCGACCGGAGATGGACGATCAGCCACAAGACCCAGGCCGAAAAACCTCCCCATTTTAATTTTCCTATTTCGGCGACCGCTTTGTTGCGTCCGATAGTCGCCATAGCGCCGAGATCTTGATATAGAAAAGGCCTCGGAGGTTTTTGTTGAAGGCTGCGCTTGAGATTTTCGGCCAACAACTTAGCCTGCTGCAAGGCTACTTGCGCCATTTGTGAGTGTCCGTTGGGGTAGGCGGGATCGGTCGTCATGAGACATTGATCGCCGATAGCGTAGACATCGTTCTGTCCATTGATTTCATTGAAAGCATTTACAAGGATACGCTTACCGCGTCCGAGAACTTCCGCAGGAATACCTTGAACTTCTTTGGCGATTACGCCGCTCACCCAAATCACCGTCTTTGTGCGGAGCGTTTCGCCATTGCTCAATGCCAGCGTTTCACCGTCATAGTCCAGAACTCTCAGTTCGGTGCGTACATCTACACCCAAAGCAATCAGGTCTTTTCGGGCAGTGGCCGAACTTTTTTCGCTCATTGCGGCGAGAATGCGGGGTGATGCATCTATAAGCGTGATCCTGAGCATATTTATATCCAGTTCGGGAAAATCTTTGGGGATGACATAACGTTTCATCTCTGCCAATGCACCCGATATTTCCACGCCTGTCGGTCCTCCGCCGACAATACATATATTCAATAGCTCTTTTTGTCTTTCCGTATCGCTGCAAATGGCTTCTTCAAATTTTCGGAGCAAGACATTGCGCAGGTTCATGGATTCGTCGAGCGTCTTCATGGGTAATGTGTGTCGGGCAAGATGCTCATTTCCGAAATAATTGGTTGTTGCTCCGCATGCCAATACTAAGTAATCATAATCTATCCGGCCGATGGAGGTAACAGCCTGTTTGCATTTCGTATCGACGTGAAGCAAATCGGCCATGCGGAAATAAAATCCGTTGTTTTTGCGAAATAGCGAACGGAACGGGAATGCAATCGAGCTCGGTTCAAGTCCGGAAGAGGCCACTTGGTAGATTAGCGGAGGGAACTGATGATAGTTATTCCGGTCGACGAGTACGATTTGAAAGCGTTTGCGATCTAAAGACTGTGCAAGTTTTAGACCGGCAAAACCACCTCCGACGATGAGGACACGCGGCAAGGCATTCTTGGGGATGTTCGTATACATAGATTCAAACGCTATGAGGAGTCGCTTCGGTGTCGTCCATGCCATCTATCACTTCGTCCATTGTGACGTCCGTTGCTTCAGTGGGTACATGCTCTACCCGCTGGAAAGGGAAACACAACCCTGCCTTACGGGCGGTGATGTGCGGTAGCAGACGGTCATAATAACCTTTGCCTCTTCCCAAACGGTGTCCGTTCCGATCGAAAGCCAGACCCGGCACAATGGCGAGGTCGATGCGATCATAGTCGGTAAAGAGTTCGCCTGTCGGCTCTGCGATGCCGTATTCTCCTGCGGTTAAATCGTGCGAACCGGTATATCTGCGTAAAATAAGATCGTTACCCACCACTACGGGAAGTACGATGTGTTTGCGACCGGCCCATTTCTCAATGAAATGATGGGTGTACACTTCGTCCGACAGTGAATGGTAGAGAAGAACAGTACGGGCACTGACGAATTCGGGATACCGTTCGAGTTGTTTCAACGGCTTTTCGGAAAGGGCTCGCAATTCCGCGGCGGAATAGCGAGCTTTCATTTGTTTGATTTGCTTACGCAGTTGTTTTTTCTGTTCCATCCTTTGCGGTTGTTGCGGTCTCGGCAGGTGTGGGAGCTTTGGGAAAAGCTTCCCCTTTCTTCAGGATTTCGAGTCCTTTCTCAACCGTCGGATCGCTCTGATTGAAGTATCGGATGTATTCCTGAAGTCCCAACATATTGTAGATGATGGAACCGTATAAGTTACGCTCCAACAACTTTTGCGACTTCTGGATGAGGATGTTTCTGCGCTTCACGCCCTTGTTTTCGGCAAAACGGATGAACTGTTCGAGTATTCCTTGCTGGCGTAGATAACTCACGAGTGCCTCGACCGTCTTGTATTGTTGCAACTTCGCGCGATTCTTGTCCGTGTACTGGAAAGTAAATTGAAGTGTCAGTCCCCGGCTTAGCACCGTTGTCAGGTAGGAAGAAACTCCCGTGGTATCTTGCGGAACGAATACATCGGGCATAATTCCCCCTCCTCCGTAAACGGGACGTCCGAGTCCTGTGTAGTATTGTTCGTTACGATTTTGCTTGATACTGTCCTGCGAGAAGAATTCGCCGTGTTCGTAACGGGAATAGAGATCGAGTTCGTACTTGCGGTCTTTTCCGCTCTCGTATGGCCGTTGAATGCTGCGTCCCGAAGGTGTATAATAGCGAGCGATGGTGAGGCGTATGGCCGATCCGTCACTGAAGTCGATGGGTTGTTGTACCAGTCCTTTGCCGAACGAACGTCGACCTACGACCGTTCCGCGGTCATTGTCCTGTATGGCTCCCGTGAAGATTTCGCTGGCCGAGGCCGAGGCTTCGTCGATGAGCACCACGACAGGCATTTGCTGGAAACTGCCTGTGCCGTTGGCAAACTCTTCGGCGCGCGGATACTTGCGTCCTTGCATGTAAACGATGAGTTTGCCTTCGGGAAGGAACTCGTTAACCATGCGGATGGCGGCTTCCATGTATCCGCCGGTGTTTTCGCGAAGGTCGATGATGAGGCTTTGGCAACCTTCATGCGTGAGAGTGGCCAATGCGTTGAGCAATTCGACGTGTGTGGTACGTCCGAACTTACTGATTTTGACGTAACCCGTTTCCTTGTCGAGCATATAGGCGGCGTCGACTGTATTTTGCGGGATATCGCCACGTGTGATGGTGAAGCTCAGTAACTTGGGCTCCTCGGGACGTTTGATTCCGAGTTTGATTTCAGAGCCTTTCGGCCCTTTCAGCGTGCGCATGGCAAGTTGATTGTTCAGTTTCTTGCCCACGAACAAGGTGTCGTTGACCGTGACGATACGGTCGCCTGCCATCAGTCCGACCTTTTCGGAGGGACCGCCTTTCACCACGGAGTTGATATGAATCGTATCATCCTGAATCGTGAATTGAACGCCGATTCCGCTGAAACTGCCTTCGAGTTCGGAGTTTACCTCCTCCAGATTCTGCGCGGGAATATATACCGAATGAGGGTCGAGCTCCGCCAGAATCTGAGGCATGGCTTTTTCCACCAAACTGGTCATGTCCACCGTGTCCACATATTGGTCGTCAATGATTCTCAACAGAGCGTTCAGTTTGTTCGACGAACCATTGATGATGCCTAAACGGTTGCCGGCGTAATGCTTGGCATAGAACGTACCGATGAGGATACCCGTGATGACGCTTAGGGCGATGATCAGCGGTGTGAAACGTGAAGAATGTTTTTTGCTCATGTATAGTCCTCTGAAGAAGTGTGGGTTAAATTGAGATCGATGAAGACGACTTCGATGCCGGCGCGTTTCAGCAGTTCGATGCCATCTTCGATGCGATAATGTTCGGAGTAGACCACCCGTTTGATTCCGGCCTGTATGATCAGCTTGGAGCATTCGATGCAGGGCGATGCAGTGACATACATCGTGGCTCCTTCGCTACTGTTGTTCGACCGGGCTATCTTTGTGATGGCATTCGCTTCGGCATGCAGTACATAGGGTTTGGTGAGATTGTTCTCGTCTTCGCAAATGTTTTCAAATCCCGATGGCGTGCCATTGTAACCGTCGGAGATAATCATTTTGTCTTTGACGATGAGTGCCCCCACTTTACGGCGTTTGCAATAAGAGTTTTCTGCCCATATTCCGGCCATGCGAATGTAGCGTCTGTCCAATTCCAGTTGTTTTTCGTTTTCCATAATGAGCTGTCGTTAGTTGGCGGCAGGGCGGAAGAACATGCGATAGGTTACGGCTCCCACTCGATAGAGAAGATAAAGATGCTCGGTGTCGCCTTCGTAAGCATGGGCCGTTTTCAGTCCCGTGGCGAAAGTTTGTGCCAATACATCGGCTTCCGGGCTACCGTTGACGGCAGCCGAGAATTCACGACTGCTGTCATTGGCACTCCATGTCCCGGAAAACGTGTTGGTGATAAATGTACCATTTAAGGCGCCATTGATTTGGTGATCCTGCACTATTCCGTTGAATTGCACGGTATATGAACCGGCTGTTTCCGTGAGATGCTTCATGCTTGTTTCGTAACTCGTGTTGCTGTTGGCCCACAACAACATCGGCCATGAACTCTGTCCGTCGATGGTAATCAACGTGAGTTTCCACTTCTTTCCGGTAAAGATGGCCGTAATGTCGTCGGAGTTGTTGCATCCGCCAAGGAACGGAAACAATAAAAGCAACCACAGAAGGAAGCGATGGTCGGAAAATGCTTTCATCGGTATCAATGTCTTATCAATGGGTTTGGAATCTGTTTATCGGATACCGTTGCGGCGAAGCAGCGCATCGATGGTGGGTTCTTGTCCGCGGAAACGTTTGTAGAGTTCCATCGGATGTTCGGTTCCTCCTTTCGATAAGATGTTCGCACGGAAAGAGTCGGCCGTCGAAGTGTCGAAAATTCCCTTTTCCTTAAACAACGAGAAGGCGTCGGCATCGAGCACTTCCGCCCATTTGTAACTATAATATCCGGCGGCGTAACCTCCCGAGAAAATATGTCCGAAGTTGGCACTCATGCAAGCATCCTCAACCACGGGCAGCAGCTGTGCCTTTTTCCATGCTTCCTGTTCGTAGGCTTTTACGTCGCCTTCAAAAGGCATTTCGCGGTTGTGCCAGGCCATGTCGAGCAAGCCGAAACTCACTTGACGCAGACAAGCATAAGCCACATTGAAGTTAGCCGAATCGATGATGCGTTGCACCAGTTCGTCGGGTATGAGTTCGCCTGTTTGATAATGCTTGGCAAAGGTATGTAGAAACTCTTTTTCGGTGCCGAAATTCTCCATGATTTGCGAAGGCAGTTCCACAAAATCGCGATAAACGCTCGTTCCGCTCATCGAAGGATAGGTAGTGGCGGCAAACATGCCGTGCAGAGCGTGTCCGAACTCGTGGAGGAAAGTGTCCACTTCATCGAATGTCAGCAGGGCCGGTTTCTCTTGAGTGGGCTTGGTAAAGTTCATCACGATGATGATGTGCGGACGACTGTCTTCGCCTGTGTTCGGATCTTTCCACTGTCCTTTGAACTCAGACATCCAGGCTCCCGAGCGTTTGCCGGCGCGCGGATGGAAGTCGGTGTAGAGCACGGCAAGGAAACGGCCGTCTTTGTCGAACACCTCATACGCGTCCACATCTTTGTGGTAAACGGGTATGTCCGTATTCTTTTTGAACGTGATGCCATAAAGGCGGGTGGCCAATCCGAATACACCGTCTTTCACGCGGCTCAGTTCGAAGTAGGGGCGGAGCAGCTCGTCATCGATGCTGTATTTCCGGTCTTTCAGCTTTTGAGCATAGTAAGCCCAGTCCCAAGGCATGATGGTAAAGTCTTCACCTTCCCGACTGCGTGCCAGATCCTGTACTTCGGCCAGTTCTTGGCGTGCCACGGGCATGTAGGCCTCGATCAGCCGATCGAGCAAGTTGTAGACCGAAGGGCTGTCCTTGGCCATGCGTTCGCAAAGGGTGTATTCGGCATAACTTTTGAATCCGAGGAGCTTGGCCATTTCCAAACGGGTGTTGGCAATCTGCTTCACGATGTCGAGATTCGACGTCTCGCCGCGGGTGCATTTTGAATTGTAGGCTGTGTAGAGTTGTCGGCGCAGTTCGCGATTGTCGGCATAAGTCATCAAAGGAATGTAGCTGGGGGCCTGTTGGGTAAACACCCATCCTTCCATGCCTTTTTCGGCGGCTGTTTCGGCTGCGGCTTCGAGGGCGCTTTCGGGCAATCCGGCCAGTAGGGCTTTGTCGGTTACGGGAAGCGTGTATTCGTTCACTTCTTTCAGGTTGTTTTCGCCGAAAGTGAGTGTGAGCAGACTCAGACGTTCGCTGAGTTGGCGATAGGTTTCGCGATCGGCTCCGGAGAGGTTGGCCCCACGGCGGGTAAAGCCTTTATAGACCTTGTCGAGAAGTTGCTGTTGCTCGGGGTTCAGACCGGCTTTCTCACGATTTTCATAGACGGTTTTGACACGGCGGAACAGAACTTCGTTCAGGTTGATGTTATTGCTGTGTTTCGTCAGTTCGGGGGTCAATTTGCGTGCTAATTGCTGCATCTCGTCGTTGGTCTCGGCACTTTGCAGGTTAAAAAACACGCCGGAGGCACGTTCAAGCAGCTTGCCCGAATATTCCAGTGCGACGATGGTATTTGCAAAGGTCGGCGTTTCGGGGTTGGCGATGATGGCGTCCACCTCCGCCTGTTGTTGACGTATGCCTTCGCGTATGGCCTCTTCGTAATGTTCGTTTTTGATGAGGTGGAAGGGAACGGTTCCGTGCGGGGTGTCATACTTTTGCAGGAACGGATTTTGAGCTTGCGATAGGGTCATAAAGCAAAGGGAAATTAAAGACAATGGCACTCTTTTCATAAAATTCAAATTATATAATGTGAATCGTTCTGCAAAAATGCGAAAAAATAAGTAGTTCCCTTCTGCAAACTCTCCTTTTAACAAAGATACACACAGAATGTTGAACGGTTCGACCGCTCTGAGCGGACATTCAGCCTTTCCGGCAGAGGCGGTCGGTCAGTTGAGCATAGACTATCCAGCGCACGTCCGTTCCTTTCCTTACTTCAATGGCTGTGAAGATGGTGGCGATCAGCTCGATGATGTTGAACAGCAGGACAATGGCCAGATAGACGAAATACCCGATCGACCACGATGCGTCGAGAAAAAGAATGGAAACCGTCCACCAGAACAGGGCGCTGTTTATGAAGAATGTCGGGATTTGAGTGAGGAGGGATTGCATGCAATGCCAGCGCACAAAATGGGAGGTGGCTTTGCGGTGTGCCAGGAAAAAGATGATGGTGGCAATGAGATTGACGATGGGGAAGGGGAGTCCCACCAAGGCCACGGTCAGTGACATGAGGTAGGAATTGGATGCTTTTTCAAGCTCGCTGTCGAAATATTGTTGCATCGAGTGAGATTAGTATTTAAAAAAATTCCATGTCCAGTTGGCGGCGATGAGCAGAAACAGTATGATGACCACCGTTTTATGACGCAACCATTCTTCGCTCAGGAGATACCCCCGATAGAGCGTGTCGGTGCGTCTGACCGCGTCGTGGAGCAACCAAAACGGAAGTATGATCAATACGGCGGCAGCTGCATAACCCATGGGGTTGAAATGCCACGCCTCGGTGAAGTCTCCCCGTGTCAGTGCGCCGACCGAGCGTGTCGTTCCGCAACCCGGACAGGGAAGTCCGGTGATGTTCCGAAACGGACAAGGGGAGAAATCTCCCCCTGCCTTTTCCGAATGAATGCTGTACAAAGTCCATACATACCCTGCGACGCAGGCTAAGGCAGCCAAGATGTACAGCGTTCGGGGTTTCATATTCCGAGTATCTGATTCAGCTTTTGCAGATTCTTTTCGCGGGTTGCGCCCATGATCATGAAATAGTCGATGATGGTCCAAATACCAAGTCCGCCGCAAGTCAGCAGTTTGGCTACGCCGAGTCCCGTGTCGCCGATGAAGAAGCGGTCGATACCCAAGGTGCCGGCGAAGACAGAGATGAGAAGGCTGATTGTGGGGTCTTTGAATTGTGCGGTGCTCAACAAACTGAATTTGTTGTCATCTGTTTGAACCAAACGATCGCGGATAATGGCGACTTGTTCTTCGGGAAAGAATTTGGCAGCGGTGATCAGGAAGCTGTCCACTTTTTGTGAATCCATAAAAGAAAGTTTTTAGTTGATTGTGAGTAATAAATCAATTTCGTGGACAAATATACATCTTTTTTATAAAGTCAAAACAAATGAGCAAAGTTTTTCACAAAAAGAATTTTTAAGGTGTTCTTTGCTTCATGCTAAAGTTCTCGGGGCATTTTCGTTTCGGTGCGATGAAAAAGAAAGCCGCGGGATCACAACATCCCGCGGCTTCCATATTTGTTTTCGGTTTTATTTCGATCAGCCGTTTACTTTGGCCATGTGAGCGATGAGGTCGAGTACTTTGTTGGAGTAACCGATTTCATTGTCGTACCAAGAAACCACTTTCACGAACGTATCGGTCAGCGCGATACCGGCTTTGGCGTC
>JBHAEN010000075.1:0-3538 GCA_041855645.1 Bacteroides sp.
AACCATACGGACCACAATCCGTGCTTCGGCCCGTTCGTTGACCGTTCCTCCCCTATCGGTCACCCACTGCCTCCAATCTTCCATGAGTACGGGCGAGTCTATCCCAACCTTTCCCACGACGAAGATTCCCTTCTCAGCTTTATATACCTGAGGTTCGGGAAGCAGAACCGGACGGGTCGAAGCCCCCGTCAGGGCATGAAAAAACAATCCGAGGCCAATTAAAAAAGCCTTTTTCATGGAATCAGATCTTTCAGTTTAATGGTCTGGAAGGTCATGTGTGCCACACTGCTTTCGTAAAGAATGCCGATGGTTTCAGCATCCACCATGGTCAGACAGGAATAGCCCCAGCCTTGATCTTCATCAAGCAGAACCTGATGTTGGGGCAGCCATGTGTTTCCACCGTCGAGGCTGGCCTTGATCGTGATGTGATGGCGTCCTTGAACGGTATTGGGATTAGAGAACAAAAGAATGTCTTTTTTGAGCACATTGTCCGCTTTATCCACTTGCAACAGACTCGCCATGCAAATCGGTTCGGGCAAAGCACTGCGGGAAGAGGAGTGTTCCGTCCACGTGCGTCCGAGGTCCTTGGTTATCGCTACGGCCCGGCTGCCCCCGCGATTGTCGCGCATGTTCAGCATCAGCACTCCGGGTTCTATTTCCGCCACTTGCGCTTCGGTCGTGTTGGTTCGCGCAAGATTGTGCATGAGCCACGTCTTTCCTCTGTCTTTACTGTACATGATGGCGGCGTTGGGCACACGGGTGGAGTCGATGAACTGCGTGGGAAACACGAGCGTACCGTCTTTCATCGTAATACCTCTTCCCGGGCCCTGCAACAGGAAATACCACGAAGGATCTTTCACCTGTCCGGTAATGTTCATGGGAGCCGACCATGTTTTTCCGTCGTCCGTACTTTTGGCCAACATCAACTGTGCGGTATGTTCTTTGTCCATGCCGGGATGAGAACTTACCCAGGCTCTCTGATTGCCCATGCCGTATGTCCATGCCGCCACGATCCATACCGTATTGGTCTTGGTGTCCACCAGAATAGAGGGGTCGCCGACTCCGTTTTGGGCAGCGGGCAATCCTCCGTGTTCGCCGAAAGCCAAGGGCAATCTCATTTTCTCCCAAGTCTTGCCCCCGTCCGTGCTCCGGCTAAGACCGATGTCGACATGCTCCTGAAGATCGACGCTCGAATTATAACGCACGTCGTACACTCCCAACAAGGTTCCTTTGTTCGTGGTCACCAATCCCGGAATGCGGAAAGCCGCCGAACCGTCATCTCCCGCATGACGGACTCCCACTCCCATGCGATGAACAATGTCCGCGGGGGAAGCGAACTCACAAAGCGCGGGTTTGTCATCCAGCCGGACGGCAACCGGTTTGGAGCTGATTTTGGTTTTCAACGGAGTTTCCGGTTTCATCTGCAAACTTACCCAAAAGTAATTGATGCCGGGAAACAAACGGAATGTTCCTTTCAATGCAACTCTTTCGGATAAGGGGCGGACGGCCTCCGCACATTTCACCGAATAAGACGGGACGGCCTGAAGCATTCCGCCGGGACGATAGGCATAGGAAGGTATGTAGTTGACCGGAGCAAATCGTTTCTTGTTTACGTCCTGCCGGGCTTCGGTTCCTCCATAATAAAGTTTGACTGCTTCGATATAAGAATTATCGGCATTTTTACCGAAATCGAGCGTTATTTCCGTCAGATTTTTACTTTCACGGGCATCCACTCGAAAATAGAAAAGTACGTTGTCTTTCCGTTCGATTAAGATCGGGGTTTGAGTTTCGCGCACGAAAACGGTATCGGAAGCCCTCAGATGAATGATGTTGCATAGCAGGAAGAGACCCGAAAGGAGAATGCTTTTGTTCATGATATATAGAATATTAGCTGGTTTCACGAGCCAAAGATAGACTTTCTTTCGTGAATCTGCAAATATGGAGGCTTCTATTCACATTCTTGTCTGCCCGAACACAGAGTCGTTTTTACTTATTTAATTACGACTCGACATTGAAAAAATATTTTTAAAAACAGCCGTTCCGTTCTTCTTCTTTTTGAATTTTACGGAACGGCAGGCAGGTCGCTTCTTTCATGACCCGTACGGGGCAAATCACACGTAGGTTTCCAGTAACTTTACCTTTCCGCCTTCCGGAGTGATGTTCACCTCTTGCGTGGTGGCCGGCAGCAAGACGGTTTCGCCTTCGGCAAGCCTTAATTCATTTCCTTCGTTGTCTTTTATCAGGCATGAACCTTCCATACAGATGAATATTACAAAGGAATCGAGCTCGGAATAATCGCAACTGATTTCTTCCGTCATGTCGTAGAGCGACGTCGTGAAGTAAGGACAGGCCACGAGTTCAACGGGTTCGTTTTCCACGGGTTCGTACAGCGTGCGATAGTCGTCGAGAACTTCATAATCGATGGCTTCACGTGCCAATTCGGTGTGCAGCTCGCGCGTTTTTCCGTGGGCATCTTTGCGGTCGAAGTCGTAAATCCGGTAGGTTATGTCCGAGGTTTGCTGGATTTCCGCAATGAAAGCACCCGCGCCGATGCTGTGCACACGCCCGGCGGGAAGGAAGAAAACGTCGCCCGGATGGATTTCGTATTCCTGAAGCACGTCTGTAATGGTGTGGTTCAACACACGCTCTTTGTATTCTTTCGGCGTTATGGATTCGGAGAATCCGGAACGCAGCTTGCTCCCCCGGTCGGCTCCGACCACGTACCACATCTCCGTTTTCCCCTTCGACTGATGCCGTTTCTTGGCCAGTTCGTCATTGGGATGCACCTGTATCGACAGGTCTTGCTTTGCATCGATAAACTTAATGAGCAGCGGAAACTGATTGCCGAAACGGGCATAGTTGGCCTCGCCCACCAATTCCTCCCGGTAGCGTTTCACCAAGTCGGTCAAAGTGGCTCCCTTGTCCGCCCCGTTGGCAACGACGGATTCGTTGTTTTCCACGCCGGAAATCTCCCAGCTCTCCCCCACTCCTTTCAGGTCCGAATTCAACTGTTTGAACGGGATAATCCTGTCGCCTCCCCAAATCGTTTGCTTCAAAATCGGCTCAAATTTCAATGGATACATCGTTATTTTTCTTTTAGTGACTGTTCGATTATGCTGAGGTATCGTCCTCAAAACGGGAACAAATTTATAAAAAAGTCTGATTGTGACAAGGGCCGATTATCGCATTGATTATCCTTTTTCGCCGAAACGGATAAGGCCCTCGTATGCCTCATTGTCATTCGTTGGGGTGCAGGTTCTTTTTCGTTTGGGTGCAGGCAAACGAAAAATCGGGTGCAGACAGACGAAAAGGAAAGTGCAGACCAACGAACGATTTTATGCAGCGAAAGGAAGCAGGCAATGAACCGGCGATTTTCCGCGTGCGCATGCGCATAACCTAAAATCGGTCATTAGACCTCTCTAACACCCTTGATTAAGCTTTTAAAGACTGTAAATTAGCTATTTGTGAATTCGTATTTCTAATGATGGTCATTAGAAAAGTCAATTTGCAAAAGACTTGTTTTCAACAAATAACGAAG
>JBHAEN010000076.1:0-5554 GCA_041855645.1 Bacteroides sp.
GCTATTAACGCTTATTATCCTGTTTTCATTTCAAGGAGAAACGATACTGAACAATCCCCTGCATATCTTATTGATTGCAGTTCCGCTTGTGTTGCAAACGGTTCTGATATTCTTCGTTGCTTACGGTTGGGCGAAATGGTGGAAATTACCCCATGATGTTGCCGCACCTGCCGGAATGATTGGAGCAAGTAATTTCTTTGAATTGGCGGTTGCTGTGGCTATTTCTCTTTTTGGTTTACAATCCGGGGCTGCATTGGCTACAGTGGTGGGTGTACTGGTAGAAGTTCCGGTGATGTTGATGTTAGTAAAGATTGCAAATCACACACAAACTTGGTTTTATACGTGAAAGCAAGTATAATAAACATCGTATGAAGCTGTTCTAAAACAATAAAGTTATTGGTAAGTTTTTCCCCGTTTCTAAATTTAGAACTTAAAGCCCCAATTAGCACTTTGAAAAGCATAATATCTATTACGACAGAAATCCGTCTCACAGCCAAAACACGGCTCTTGAGAAACAAGAAACTCCCGACTTGCCCGCTTTTCCCGGCTTCTCCCGCGAAAGAGAAGGGGAGAAAAGACGCTCGCGAAAGCGGACACGAATCGGATGAAAACGGCCGGATCCGGCCTGTCGGGTCAGCCGAACGAGAACTCTATGCGGTTGATCTCCACGCGAAGTTTGTTGTCTTCCCGCCAAAGTCTGACTTTGTTTTCCCGAGCCAGCCAGCCCACGGCCAACGCCGTTTCCTCGGGCGTCAGTTCGAGCTCGCGACACAAGTCCGAAACGGGAAGCGGACCTTTCTCATTCAGCATCTTCCAAACTCTTCCGGCATTGAAGCCAATCTTTCCTACTTCCATGGTTGTCCTGTTTTAATGGTTCGACAATTTGAATAAAAGACAAAGACAGTGTGTACTCTCTCCTCCCGCAAAGTTAGCATTCTGCATGAGACCTGCAAATTTCGTGCTGACAATTTGATGCCCCATTCCGTTTTTGACCGTAAATGAAGACAAAAAGAACAGAATAATGCGATTGTTTTGTACGATTCGGAACCGAAGGCCGAAGAGATTTCCCCAAGGAAAAGGGTGTGTCATGAAAGGCGAGAACTGCTTTTCCTTTTTCCGACACACCCAAAGAGCCTGAGCCGAAACAGAGGTTTCGACACACAGGTCGGTTTCTTCCGAGGTGCTTCGGGCCGCTTTTTTCCGGACGAAAACCGATCAGAGCGACACCGTCACCTTGGCGGCATAGACACGCTCCGGATCGCCGAAAAGCGCGATGGATTCGGCCATGACCCCGCGCGAAAGGCTCACCGTTTCGTGATGTACGGTGCGTCCGTTCAGGATCACTTCGACGGGCTTCCTGAAGTCCACCCGGTCGATGTAGAGGCCCAGAGTTCCTCCGACTTTACCCTCCAACGCCTCCGTCGCAATGCGAAAGACAGACCCGCTGCGCTCCACTTCCACGGAAAGCCGCGCTTTGCGCGTGTCGGCTTTCAACGCGCGAAAGTCCAAATAATATACGCCGGGCGAGAACAGGCCCGCAGCCGGTTCCGCATCCGCCGCGATGTTGTGGTAAACATAGCTCACCCGCTCCGGATATACACGCCGCGTATGCCCGACGAGCCACGGGGTCATATCCGCATAATCGACGGCATGGCCTTTGCCTTTCTCGACCACCACCTCGCCGACGAAGTCCTGCGGATTGTCCTTCCGCAGTTCGGCCAGACGTTCCTCCCACTGATAGGCATAATAATTGCGCCCGTAGTTGGAATCATTTTCGCCCACCTTGAGACGAAATGCCGTGTTGCGCAGTCCGACGATGAGAGCCGAAGGTTGGGTTGCGGCAGCCATCGGCCCGACGGCCGCCCAATAGTCGGGCATGAACATGGCCAGACTGAGCGCACCGTACCCTCCTTCGGAAATGCCGGTGAGGTAAACCCGGTTCGGATCGATGATGCCGGAAAGCGCCGCAAGCTGAAAAGCCCGGCGAAAGGCGGCAATCTGCGGAGCATAGTACCAACGCCCTTTCCTGTCGTCGGCCATGCGCGGAATCCAATAGAAAGAAGGTGCGTCGTCATACTCTCTCGCCAGTCCCAGAGAAGCGTACCATTCGCCCTCGTTGATGCTCGAGCCCCAAGGCGAAGAGACTTCGGGGTAACTGCCTCCTCCGTGCAATTGAATAATCATGGGATAGCCCTTGGCGGGACGCCCGCCTTTTGCGAAGACGGCCACTTTCATTTCCTCGCCTTGCGGAATCTTCCAGACGGGTTTCGTCCCCGCCTCCGTGACGGACAGTTCGGCCTTGGCCAGTCGGTCTGCGTTGGCGCGTTTCCAAAGTTCCCACAGTTGCGTGCGGGTCTCCTCCACTTCTTCCGGAGCAAGGGATTCCCGATACATCTGTTCGGGAGCATCGGCCACGGCTTCCGCGTCGAGTTGCCCGGCGTAGTAGACCGACACACCTTCCGGCGAGATGAACTTCGCCGGGTCGGTAATCCGGCCGTCGGGTTGCGGGATGTCTTTGACGTCGGTGCAGGAAGCCCACAGCGCCATCATCCCCATGACCCCGAGAAGAGTCAATCTTTCCATCCATTTCATGCGCGTCAAAACTCGTAGAAGAACCCTTTTTCCGTTTCCGGATTAAATCCCCAAACAGTCATGTAGGCCGAAAGACTGCCCTTGGGAATGCGCACGACGACACGCGGAGTCTTGTCGGCATTTTCCCAGTTCGACCATCCCATGAAGGGCCATTTCTCGAAAGCAGGCGGTTCGGGATGCATCATCGTAATGGAAGTTAAAGCCGCGCAAGCCGAGAACGCTCCCTCTCTCAAAGTCTTGACTTTTCCTTTGAACACAATGGCCTGCAAGGCGGAACATTCATAGAAACAAAATTCGGGAACCATCATGACTTTCTCCGGAATTTCGAGATACGCAAGACCTTTTGCCGTGCGGAACGCATCCTTTTCGATGTATTCGACGGAGGCCGGCAATTTCAGTCTGGCCAGTTTCGTGGAGAACGCGAAAGCACCCTCCCCCACACGGGTCAGCTTATCGCCGGGAATGACCACCTCTTCGATATTCGTATAGGCCACATGGCCGAAGCCGATCGCCGTCAGATTGCTTGGCAGGATGAGCTTACGGAGCGTTCGGTTGTCCTTAAATCCGTAATCGGAATCAGTGAGCGAGAGCGTGGCATTGGCCAGATTCAGTTCTTGGAGCTTGGGCATCTTGTTTCGGATGTAGCTGAGGTCTTCCTGATTCACCGTTTTCTTCTCGATGGTGAGATACAGCAGTTCGGCGGCGTCTTTCTCCGGCAGCAATTCAGCCAGTTTCCCTTCCGTCGAAATCACCTTTCCTCCCTCGCGGACTGCGGCCTCAAGTCCGGCATTCTCGCCTGTCTCGGCTATAAAATCGTAACGGAACCGCACTTTGCCCAACTTTCCGTCTTTTCCTTTCGTATCGACAAACTGAAGTTTGACATACCTGCCTTTCGCCGTCTGCAAGATGTAAACGTTCTTGTCCATGGAAATCGAAGGAGGCATTCCTTCCCCGTAAGCATACCAGCCGCCGGCCACCAGCAGCGGATTCAGTCCGAGCGTCACCGTGGGAGGAGGCATCCTGCTGATGTCCATCGTGGAAAGCCTGCGGTCGGCCTCCCACAGGTTGGGCAAGCCGATATAAGGAGCCGCGCTCACGATTTTGTCGAAATTCTCCGTATCGGTCCGGAAGACCCGCCCCTTGCCCGACCCGCTGATTCCGCCGTTGGTGCGTGCGGAAAGGCCGAGAAAAGCGATGTCCCAGTTCAAATCGGAGGCCGCCTGTTCGTTGGTCAAGGCTATCTGGCTGTTTTTCTCGAACGAGAAATAGGTGCAGGTTCCCGTCGAGCCTGTGGGAACGGGATCGATTTCGACCGAATACGGGCCTTGAGAGACGGCGGGTTCCGATGCGGGATTGTCTTTATTGCAAGCGAAAAGAAAGACTGCGGCACTGACTGAGCATAATGTCCGCGCAAGAAATACAGGCATAAGTTTTTTCATGTTTCTGAGCATAATTTTGTCTGGTTAATAATCGTTGTTTTTCAGTTCTGCAAAATTACTTCCACCGTTCAGGTCTCACAATCCCCTTTTATGGGTATTTTCGGTGGTTTCGGCCTACCTGATTGAAGGGATGACCCCGGCCGGACGGAAAGAATTATTTCGCGAGGCGAAGGCCATCGGGTTCAAAAAGATTTTATCTTTGCCGCGTATGAGTCAATACGAATTACCCACTTAAAAACAGAAGATTATGCAGACTTTCAAATTGAACAACGGAGTGGAAATACCCGCATTGGGTTTCGGAGTGTTTCAAATAGCCCCCGGCGAAACCGAAAGAGCGGTGTTGGAAGCCATCGAAGCCGGATACCGGCACATCGACACGGCACAGGCTTATCAGAATGAAAAAGAGGTGGGAGATGCCGTCAGAAACAGCGGAATAGCCCGAAAAGAATTGTTCATCACCACCAAACTCTGGATTTCCGATTTCTCGTACGAAAAGGCCAAAACGGCTTTTGAGCGTTCGTTGAATTTACTGCAAACCGATTATGTGGATCTGTACCTGTTGCATCAACCCATAGGCGACGCCTACGGCGCGTGGCGTGCATTGGAAGAACTGTACGAGTCCGGGAAAATACGTGCCATCGGCGTAAGCAACTTCTATCCCGAACGCCTGGCCGAGTTTGTGGCCGTCAATAAAATCGTTCCCTCCGTGAATCAGGTGGAAATCAATCCGTTCTTCCAGCAAGGAAAGGCCATCGACTACATGAGGCGCAAAGGCGTATGCCCCGAAGCGTGGGCTCCGTTTGCCGAAGGAAAGCACGACATATTCACTCATCCCGTGCTGACGGCCATCGGGAAGCAGTACGGTAAATCGGTGGGACAGGTTATTTTGCGCTGGAGCATACAGCGCGGCGTGGTGGCATTGGCCAAATCGGTTCGCAAAGAACGCATGGCCGAAAACATCGACGTTTTCGATTTCGAACTCTCCGCCGAAGACATGAACCGGATTGCCTCGATCGACAAGGGCCGAAGCCTCATCATCGACCACTACGACCCCGAACTGGTGGAGTGGCTGGCGAGTTTAAGGTAAGCCGTACGATCTGCGGTGTGCGAATGCCCGGTTTCAGCTCGCCGCAAAGGCTGTAAAGCGTGTGTCCGTCGGCCACCAACGCCGCTCCGGCGCGGGCGGTCGCTTCGGTGTCGGCCAGTTCGCTCCACGCGTCGTTCACACTGTCGTAGAGCAGTATCTTGCGGTTGAAGCGATACCAGGATACGGGTTTCAGCAGATAACCGTCGACGGGCTTTTGCAAAGCGGCAAGAAAGATTTCGGCATTGACGCCTCCCGCACAGACTGCACGGTGTTCGTCCACCGCGGCTGCCGTTCCGCCGCCAAGGAATACGGGATGCCCGCCGGAATCGACCGGTTCGGCCACGGGCACCCACTGTCGCGAAGAGGGCAGGTAACAGAGTCCGCCCGGCGAGAGCGAAGCCGGCCGACCGTCCGAAGCCGGAGCGAAACCGCCCCA
>JBHAEN010000077.1:0-4466 GCA_041855645.1 Bacteroides sp.
ATATATACTTATGCCAACGGCGATAAATATGTAGGCTCTTTCAGAGACGGTGTGCAACAAGGGAGGGGAACCTTTACGTGGAGCAACGGCGCTGTTTACGAAGGACAATGGAATAACAACAAGCGCGAAGGACAAGGAACTTATCGCTGGAATAACGGGGATGTCTACGAAGGTAGCTGGGCGAACGACCGTCCTCACGGACAGGGAATTATGAAAACCATAGGAGGCACGACCTATCGCGGAGGCTTTGAAGAGGGTCTTGAAAGTGGGCAAGGTGTACAGATCGATCAAGAAGGCAATCGTTTTGAAGGCTTTTTCAAGGCGGGAAAGCGCGATGGGCCCTTCGTGGAAATAAACAAAAACGGTAAGGTCATCCGAAAAGGAACCTACAAAATGGGAAGACTGCAATAACATACATTGCAGTCTTTTTTTCTTCTCAGCTCCGGACTTCCCGCTTTGTGACGAACTATTGCCGTCGTCCGCCAACCCATGAAGCCCATCCGATTCCGGAGTTTGGGCGGACGCCCTTTATGGGTTTTCTCCGTGACGCGGGCTTTGGACATAGGTGTCGGTAAACAGCGTTCGGACTTTCGATTTTTTTTTACACGAATTTTTCAGCTGCCGAATTGCACGCATTTGACGTCTGAAATGCGTGCATTCAATCTCTGAAATGCGTGCATTTCACGTCTGAAACACGCGCATTTCAGAAGTCAAATGCGCGGTGTTCTGAAAAGCCCTCCGGAAGGGCTCTGCACGCAGGTCGGAATTCTGTCCGATTCCGAAAATGGCTTTGAGTGGAGGTTGAAATAACTTTACAAATAGAAGAAAGAACCGACTAATGTCGTCCATTCGATTCCGGTCTGCAATATTCTTCTTCAGAACGTCATTTTTTCGAGCCACAAAGAAAAGAAGTTAATTAAAATATCTAAATATTCGGGTTTTTCTTCATACCTTTGTATCCGTTTCAATTCTCTGACAAGGCGGTGGAGATTTTCGATTTCCGCAGATTCTTTTCTGCGGAACGGAATCCTTTTCTTTCTGACACCGGAAAATCTTGACATTCAGGCATGTAAACCTAACGTAACAATGATGATAAAGAAAAATCTTCTCATGGCTTTCGGGCTGTTGTTGTGCCTGCAAGCAAAAGCCCAACTTCCTTCTCTTTTATTGAAAGACATTGACGGAAAGTCGGTTCAGACGTCGAAACCGGATAACGATGGCCGGCCGGTCATCATTAGCTTTTTCGCTACTTGGTGCAAACCATGCTTGCGCGAACTCAATGCCATCAGCGAAGTGTACGAAGAATGGCAGGAAGATACGGGGGTGAAACTCATCGCCGTATCCATTGATGAAGGGGCCAACAGCTTCAAAGTAAAGCCTTTGGCACGTGCGCAGGGCTGGACATTCCCTGTGTGGCTCGATAGCAACAAAGCCTTCATGCGTGCCATGAAAGTGAACATGGTTCCCAGTGTGTTTGTAATCGATGGGAAAGGCAATGTCGTTTATCATCACACCGGATATGTGGAAGGGGGAGAACGCGAGTTGATTGAACAAGTAAAAAAATGCTTGCAATGAGAAAAAAGCTGTTCATACTCTCGGCCATTGCTCCGATTCTGCTTTTCGCTCAAAAGATGCCGGCCGAAGACTCTTCGACCGAATATGCCCGGAAACGTTGGCAGGCAAACTTCAGTTTGCAGTCGGATGTGCATTATGCCGCCCGGCGAGGCAACCTGAACAGCCGTTGGATGGGCAATAGCTATCTGACGGGAAGCATAAGAAACGATATTTGGGAAGCCGGAATCCGGCTGGAAGAACTGAGTCATCCGCTGCCCGGTCATGAAGAGGAGAAAGGCCGAGGGCTGGCTCATTTGTATGTCAAAGGTCGGTATAAATGTTTGGAAGCCACTGTGGGCGATGTCTACGAACAGTTTGGCAGCGGCATGTTGCTCCGTACATACGAAGACAGAAGTCTCGGCATCGACAATGCCGTTCGCGGAGGTCGTATCGTCGTTAGTCCCGCGGAGTCCGTTACTTTCAAAGTGCTGGGCGGACAACAACGCAATTACTTCGATCGCGAAGGACGTATTTTTGCTTCCGAACGCGGATACCTCTGGGGCGGCGACATGGAGTTGAAATGCGAAGAATGGTCCAAAGCCATGCAAGAACACGGTTGGGGGCTGCATTGGGGGGCATCATGGATTACCAAACATGAGGAACCCTCGGCCATCACCCGGACTGTCGGCGGAACTGTTTTCCGTCTCAATCAGCCGGAATACGTGTCGGCATGGTCTGCTCGTCTGCGCATCCGGCGGGGCGATTGGGATGTCTATACGGAATATGCCCATAAATTCAGCGATCCCAATGCCACCAACAACTACATCTACCGCCACGGTTCCGTGGCCATGCTTACCGCTTCTTATGCCCGAAGCGGAATGAGTCTGTTGCTGGGTGCCCGCCGGAGCGATAACTTCGATTTCCGTTCCGAGCGCACGGCCACACAAAACGCTTTGCGCATCAATCACCTGTTGCCGTTTACACAGCAGCAAACTTATACGCTGGCCGCGTTATATCCGTATGCCACGCAACCCGGCGGAGAATGGGCCTTTCAGGGAGAGATGCGCTATCGCTTCAAGAAAGGTTCTTGGATGGGAGGGAAGTACGGCACGGGAATAGCCCTTTCCGCATCTTATGTCAGGGGACTGAAAAAGAGTTGGCTCGATTCGCAATGGGAGAACGATCCGCAACATGCGGACATGATGGGGACCGACGGATACAAAAGCGACTTTTTCGGCATGGGCGAAAAACACTTTCATGACGTCAATGTGGAAATCAGCAAGAAACTGTCGCGTACGTACAGTTTCAGTCTTACCTACATGAATCAGGCCTACAACCAACGCCTCATCGAGGGACATGCGGAAAATGGAGACGTGATTCACAGTCATTTGTTGATTTATGACGGCAAGCACAAACTGTCCGAACGCGTTTCCTTGCGTACGGAACTGCAATATCTCCATACCCGGCAAGCGGAAAAAGACTGGATGTTCGGACTCGTGGAATGCTCGCTGCTCCCTCACTTCGTCTTTACCGCAAGCGATCTGTGGAATAGCGGAACAACCGATAAGCATTACTATATGCTGTCGGCCGCGGGAATGTTCGGCAAGCATCGTCTTCAGCTTTCCTACGGACGGACGCGCAAGGGCATAAACTGCTCGGGCGGAGTCTGCCGCCTGATGCCCGCCACTGAAGGGATCTATCTTTCTTACAATGTAAATTTCTAAACCCGAACTCAATATGACAAATCTTATCAAAAACGCAGCTTGCCTGCTTCTGATGACGGCATTCGGCGCATGTAACACAATCGACAACAACGAGCGTTGGCTTTCCGAGGCTCAAGATCAGGTGGCGGAAGGCGAGAGAAACACCATTCTCGTGGAAGAATATACCGGACAGAAATGCATTAACTGTCCCGGGGCGGCCACAGAGCTGCATAAGATAGCCAAAGAATATCCTGCAAATGTCATCATCGTGGCTCTGCACGCTCCCGGGACGGGACAGACACAAGCGGAACTCGCATCGCAAGATGCCGATGTCTATGCAACGTCATTCAAGTTGCCCAAATCCGTGCCCGGCATCATGATTAACCGCAGGAGTGGGGAAGACGGTCTTTATTCGCAGAAAAAAGCCTTGTGGGGAACACTGATTCGCAAGGCTGTCAATCGGAAAGCCCAATATCGCATCGATCTGAAAGCAACGCCTTCGGGGGATAAACACATAGACATTCGAGCCGCCGTTTCTTCTCTCCGTGACGAAGCAGCCTCTCGGCCTTCTTTAGGCCTGCAACTGTGGGTGGTGGAAGATATACGTGCGGAGCAGGTGTTGGTTACGGGAAACAAACAAGCCGATTATTTCCATCACAATGTGTTGAGAGGAGCGTTGAATGGTGTCACGGGCGCGGACTGTAAAGCCGGAGAAACCTATGCCTTGAGGGCCGACGTACCGGCATCCGTTGTCCGTGTGGCCAATGCCAAAGTCGTTGCATACTTGTTCGATCGCGATAGCAAAGAAGTCTACGAAGCCGCTATCGTGCCGTTGGGAGAAGGAATACAGCCTGATGCCGACGAAGATGCCAAAGACAAAGAAAAGACAGGCGAAGCGGGCGAAGGTTTGTCGTTCCGCTACGACACGGATAAAGTCGTGGCTTCCGGCGGAGAGATCAGAGTGACTCGAGTGGAACGAAGCGGTAACGCAGGCAAAGAAGTCGAAGTGGTGACTCCCATCATCAAAATCGTTCCGGGTAAGGCACAGACCATGCGGAAATACACCGTGGAGATCAGCAAGGAAGACCACGCCGGTGCGGAATACGGAGGCTTATCGCAAATCTGTCTGGCCCAATGCGAAGTATCGGAAAACACGGAAGCATATACCAAAGAAGATTTCGAGCTGACTAACGAAAGTATTCTTCAAAT
>JBHAEN010000078.1:0-5480 GCA_041855645.1 Bacteroides sp.
CCCGCCTGTTGGAAATCATGGGCATTCCCGTCTATTTGTCCGATGTGGAGGCCAAACGCATCATTCACGAAGACCTGTGTCTGCGTGGCGAATTATGTGCGTTGGTCGGCGACGATCTTTTTGCCGGCGGGACGTTGAACCGTGCCATGCTGAGCGCCTATCTCTTTGCCGACGCCGGTCATGCCGAGAAAGTCAACCGTCTTGTGCATCCGCTTGTGAAAACCGATTTCAGGCGATGGGTATCCGCCCCCCGGAATAAGGCGATGAAGATGGTGGCCATTGAATCAGCCATTCTGATTGAAGCGGGTTTTCGTTCGGAAGTCGATGTGTTGGTGGCTGTGTGCGCGCCGCGGGAAGTCCGCCTGCAACGCGCCATGCGGCGCGACGGCGCATCGAAGGAAGCCATTGAACGCCGTATCGAAGCCCAGCTGAGCGATGAAGAAAGAACCGGACAGGCCGACTACGTCATTGAAAACGACGGAAAGCTTCCTCTTCTTCCTCAGGTTATGGACTTGATAGCGTCGGTATCTGAAAAATATCGTTACCTTTGCCCGCCGAACCCCTAATTATATTATCCGTAAAACTTTTAAAAAACGACGTTACACACCATGTTGAAAACCATTTTGTCTATTTCCGGAAAACCGGGATTGTACAGACTTATATCTCAAGGAAAGAACATGCTGATTGTCGAATCGATCAGTGCAGAGAAAAAACGCATGCCGGCCTACGGGTTTGAGAAGATCAGTTCATTGGCCGACATAGCCATTTATACCGACGACGGGGCCGAAGTGCCCTTGGCCGATGTGCTTAAAGCGATGAAAGAAAAGGAATCGGCCTCCGAAACAGCATTCGATCCCAAGAAGTCCACTCCCGAAGAGTTGCGCGCTTACATGGCGGAGGTGTTGCCGAATTTCGACCGCGAACGTGTGTACGTGACCGACATCAGAAAGCTGATTACATGGTACAACGTGTTGATTGCCAACGGTATTTCGGATTTTTCCCTTTCGGAAGACGAGGCGAAGGCGGCGGAATAACGGTTGGTTATGAACGAAACGACAATCCCCTGTGCAATAAACGAAAAATCGAATTGCACAGGGGATTTTTGATGAGTGTTTGCGGAACTTAGGCTCGTGTGGCGACTCAGTTGCCGAACGAAAGTCCGGCAGCCGTGGCGTCGATACGGATGGGGCGATTTCTGTCCACAGTCTGTGCCAGCAGTTGCTTCGACAAGTCGTTGAGCAGATAACGCTGTATGGCCCGTTTCACGGGTCGGGCTCCGAACTCCGGATCGTATCCGGCTTGTGAGAGGAACTCGATCGCGTTTTCCGTCAGCGTCAGTTCCACGCCGTTGGCGGCAAGCATCTTCCTTACTCCTTCGATTTGCAGGCGGACTATTTGCCTGATTTCTTTCTCCGTCAGCGGCAAGAACATGATTGTTTCGTCGATTCGGTTCAAGAATTCGGGTCGGATGCTTTTCTTCAGCATATTCATCACTTCACGCTTGGTTTCGTCGATGAGGGCTTCCTTGTCCGTTCCTTCCTGCCCGAGGTGTTCCATTTGGCTCCGGATGTAGCTGCTGCCCATGTTCGAGGTCATGATGATGATGGTGTTCTTGAAGTTCACCACCCGGCCTTTGCTGTCGGTCAGTCGTCCGTCGTCGAGTACTTGCAGGAGGATGTTGAAAATGTCGGGGTGTGCTTTTTCGATTTCGTCGAACAGCACGACCGAATACGGTTTTCTCCGTATGGCTTCGGTCAGTTGCCCGCCTTCATCGTATCCGACGTATCCCGGAGGTGCTCCCACGAGCCTCGACACGCTGTGCTTCTCCTGATACTCGCTCATGTCGATGCGCGTCATCATGCTTTCGTCGTCGAAGAGAAATTCGGCTAGTGCTTTGGCCAACTCTGTCTTACCCACGCCGGTGGTTCCCAAGAAGATGAACGAACCGATGGGACGTTTGGGATCTTGCAAACCCGCCCGGCTTCGGCGCACGGCATCGGCCACGGCTTGTATGGCTTCGTCTTGTCCGATGACGCGTTTGTGCAGTTCTTCTTCGAGGTGAAGCAGCTTGTCTTTTTCGCTTTGCAGCATTTTGCTGACGGGGATGCCTGTCCAGCGCGATACGATGTCGGCAATGTCTTCTGCATCGACTTCTTCTTTGATCATGGCTTTGTCGCCTTGTCTTTGATGCAGTTGCCGCTGGGTCTCTTCGATCGAGCGGTTCAGTTCCTGAAGTTTACCGTAGCGTATTTCGGCCACCTTACCGTAATCTCCTTCGCGTTCGGCTTTGTCGGCTTCGAACTTGAGGTTTTCGATTTGCACTTTGTCCTGCTGGATTTTGTCCATCAGCGTTTTTTCGCTTTGCCATTTGGCTTTTTGTGCCTGCTCCTGTTCCTTGAGTTCGGCAAGTTCCTTGCCGATGGTTTCGAGCTTGGCGTGGTCGTCTTCGCGCTTGATGGCTTCGCGTTCGATTTCCAGCTGTTTGATCTTTCGCGAAATCTCGTCCAGTTCTTCGGGAACGGAGTCGACTTCCATCCTCAGTTTGGCTGCTGCTTCGTCCATGAGGTCGATGGCCTTGTCGGGCAGGAAGCGGTCGGTGATGTACCGGTGGCTGAGTTCCACGGCGGCGATGATGGCGTCGTCTTTGATGCGTACGTGGTGATGGTTCTCGTAGCGTTCTTTCAGTCCGCGCAAGATGGATATGGTGCTGAGCGTGTCGGGTTCGTCCACCTGTACCGTTTGGAAGCGTCGTTCCAGCGCCTTGTCTTTCTCGAAATATTTCTGGTATTCGTCGAGTGTCGTCGCGCCTATCGCACGGAGTTCTCCCCGGGCGAGGGCGGGCTTGAGGATGTTGGCGGCGTCCATGGCCCCTTCGCCCTTGCCTGCACCCACCAGCGTGTGGATTTCGTCGATGAAGAGGATGATGTCGCCTTCGGACTTCTTCACTTCGTTGACCACCGACTTCAGTCTTTCTTCGAACTCGCCTTTGTACTTGGCTCCGGCCACGAGTGCGCCCATGTCGAGCGAGTAGACCTGCTTGTCTTTGAGGTTTTCGGGAACGTCGCCCCTGAGGATGCGGTGAGCCAGCCCTTCGACGATGGCGGTTTTACCGGTTCCGGGTTCGCCGATCAGGATGGGGTTGTTCTTCGTGCGTCGGCTCAAGATTTGCAACACGCGGCGTATTTCTTCGTCGCGGCCGATCACCGGGTCGAGTTTTCCGCTGCGTGCGGCCTCGTTCAGGTTGATGGCATACTTGGCCAGTGCCCGATACGTGTCCTCGCTCGAAGCCGAGGTCACCTTTTCACCTTTTCTCAATTCGTTGATGGCGCTTCGCAGTCCCTCGTCCGTCATGCCTGCGTCTTTCAACAAAGTGGAGGCTGTGCTTTTTACCGTGAGAATAGCCAGAAGCAGGTGTTCGAGCGAAACATATTCGTCGCCCATCTCCTTGGCATAGTGTGTGGCTTTTTGCAGAACCTCGTTGGCCTCCCGGCTCAAGTAAGGTTCGCCGCCGGATACTTTAGGCAGCGATTCGAGCTGTCTCTCCACGACAGTGCCGATGAGTTGTCCGTTCATTCCCAGTTTCTGGAAGATGAAGTGAACCACATCTTCGCCCACTTTTATGACTCCCTGCAAAAGATGCACGGGGTCTATGGCTTGCTGTCCGCGGTTTTGCGCAAGGTTGACCGCTTCTTGTACGGCTTCTTGCGACTTGATGGTGAAATTGCTGAAATTCATATCTTTTATTCTCCTTTCTTTCTTGTTGGGTAGATTCAACTGTACGTCCGATTAGCGGCAAAAGAGCGACCAATTACAGAAAACGGACAAAATGGCAGTGTTTTTGGTTTTCTTGCAGACATAATGTCTGTTTTCGCATTATGGGCTTTTCTTTCTATCTTTGCGACCGAAGAAAATAAATATACGTTGACAAACCCACGGATTGAGCGTTCGGAACATGGCCGTGCTTCTCAATCCATAACTTCCCGCTCTCGCCGATGAATACCGCTCGCCACCACACCGTACGGTTGTCCGAAACCGTAGTCTTGATCGATGCCGCGTTTTTGAATTTTGTCATCACCGACGTGAAACGCCATTTCGAGCATCGGCTGAACCGAACGCTGCGCGATATCGACTTTCCCGCCTTATGTGTCTATCTGGCCTTGGATGCAGGGTTGAGTGAGGGAGAAAAAGAGGTTCAGTTTCTGTTGGTCTACGATAGGCATTCCGCGCGTTTGAGGCACTGTCACCCGTCGGACCTGAAGACGGAGCTGAACGGAGTGGCTTTTCAATCCGCTTACGGCGAATTTTCCTTTGTCGGCGTGCCCTCCGAAGAAGTGGTGTCGCGCGAGGAACTCTATCTGGACTTGCTCTCTCTGGTGTCCGACTCCGCCGATGTGAAAAAGATTGTTGTCGTGTCGTTCGATGAAGAATATGGCGAGAAAGTGACGACGGCTTTGAACGAAGTAAAGAATAAAGCGATTGTTCAGCTGCGCATGAGCGAGCCCGAATCGGCTTTGAACTACGGGTGGGAGATGTTGGCTTTCTCCGTGATGCAGGCTTTGGGAATACGTGCCGACGAACTGTGATCTGTTTACATGACTTTCGCTGTTCTCTGTGCGGAAACGGCCGATTATGCATTTTATCGGACTCTCAACAGCCGACAACCGGCCAATGCGCACGCGACCTCACGTACCGTTGCTTTGTAAAATACTTTCAATTTTCTTCGCAAGGCAGGTTTCGGTATCGACCGAGATTTCGACCCTCTCCAAAGTCCCTCCGGAAGGGCTTTTCCGAAATGCACGCACTTGACGTCTGAAATGCACGTGTCTGACGTCTGAAATGCACGTGTCTGACGTCTGAAATGCGTGCACTTGACATCCGAAATGCGTGCATTTCAGACGTCAAGTGCGCGGTGTTCGGAAATCGGGGAAAATCGTGTAAGAAAAAGAGATTGTCGGAGGCGGGATGGAACAGGTGGGAAAATGTTCAAATGAAGTGCACCCCAAAAATTTTATGTCCAACTTTTGGGGTGCACTTCAATACTCCGCAGAACAAGGTTTTTCCGGGCATAGTTAGATTCATTCTTTTTGAATTGTCCATCATCCCAATTTTCAGGCAATGCGGAGTAAGAAGTAGATATTCTTATTTTATCCCTGTTACGTACTGCTATTACAACAGGATAAGTCCCGTCTTTCTTCTTCCGGCGCAAGTGTTATTTTAATTTTATTGCCCATTTTTGACCTTAAATTTGACCCGTTTTGATGCGCTTTATTGTCTTCAAATGTCCTTTATTTCTATTTGATAAGCAATAATTAGGCATAAAAAAAAGGTAGTTACTTGTTTGTAACTACCTGACTTTTAATCTGTCGGGGTAGCGGGATTCGAACCCACGACCCCCTGCTCCCAAAGCAGGTGCGCTGACCGGACTGCGCTACACCCCGAAGAACACAACGTGTGTCATAAAGTGCCGCAAAGATAAAGAC
>JBHAEN010000079.1:0-4016 GCA_041855645.1 Bacteroides sp.
AAGTAAAACAAGTTTCTTCATAACTGCATAGATTTATTGTTTGTTACCAAATTGAACGCAAATATACAAAGCGTTCGGAAATGCATCAACGCTTACACAATGTTTTTATGCTGTTCAAACATGAGGTGTGCTCATAAAAAACACGCAAACCGCTTGGGATTGATTCATTCAAAATGCAAACAAAACGTTCGGCATGTTACCGACCGTAATCCGCAATACGGAGGCGGCAGGGCTTCGAGCTCCGAAACCGCACGGGGCTAAAGGCTTCTCCATCTGAAGAAAATGCCGTATCTTTGCGCCGAACTTTTCAAACCCTTCCCGCCCATGAGCAAAATCTCCGCCCACGGCTTTTTCTTCCTTTTCTTTCTGTGTTCGTGCCGTTTCGCTTCCGGCGATTCCGCCTACCAAGCGTCTGCCGCCGCCGATTCGCTCTTGCAAGCGCAGGCTCGGGCCGACAGCATGGCCGCCGCCACGCGCGAATGGACAGCGGCGGACATCACGGTGGAAAAGGCTCTGCTTTATGACCTCTACACGCTCGACGACGTATATCCCTACAAGGACACCACGCGCTGTTTTCAATGGGACCAAATCAAAGAACGGCTGGCCCTGCTCGAAAACGTGCAACGCCGACCGGCACAGTGGGCCGTGATTCAAAACTACAAGAACCGCAACGGAGAAGCGCCGCTGGTGAAGGAGTTCCACCGCAACGAATACAAACGCGTGACCGACAACTACGGCGTCGAGCGTTATCAGTCGGTTCCGCTCTACCTGACCACCGATACGCTCACACCCGAACGTTATGCTCACGACGGCGAGCTGACACGTTTCGTCGGCGAAGAAGGCAGCTTCATGAAGATGGAGCCTTTGTTCACGGGCGACACGTGGATGATTCCGCGCAAATACGTGAAGCTGATCCCCGACACGGCGTTCTTCGGCAAGGCCATCTTCGTCGACCGCACGCATCAGAACATCGCCACGATCGAACGCACCGGCGAAAGGCTGTGGACGGTGCGCAGCATGAACCCCTGCACCACCGGCAGGCACCGGCCGCCTTACGCGCAGATCACGCCCACGGGCATTTTCGTCTTGCAGGAAAAGAAAGTGAAGATGATTTTTCTCAAAGACGGTTCGACCGAAACGGGAGGTTTCGCGCCTTACGCCAGCCGGTTCACGGACGGGGCATACCTGCATGGCGTTCCGGTGAACGCTCCGCGTACCGCCAACATCGAGTACAGCCCGTCGCTGGGCACCACGCCCCGTTCGCACATGTGCGTGCGGAACGCCACTTCGCACGCGGAGTTCATTTTTCGCTGGGCGCCTGTCAATGAGACCATTGTTTTTGTTTTAGAATAAATTCTTTTTATCTTTGTCGCATGCTCAATTCCGCCACATCCATGCCCAAAGTTCTGCTACTTACCGCCCTGCTGTTGCTGCTTCCCCTCGGAAGCGGAGTCAGAAGCACGGCCGAAAACAGAAGCGCGTTAAGCCTTCCCCGTCCCGAATTGGCAGCGGGCGAACAGCTTTTCGAGGAGATGAATCTGGGCGGAAAGGTGAATTTCATCGCTTTCAGGCAGGCCGTGGCAGGCTATCTGCGCATCGCGGAAAAACGTCGAAACGTACTGACACTCATTGATTTCAGCAAGCCTTCGACGGAGAAACGCCTCTTCGTCTTCGACATGGAAAGGAAGCTCCTGCTCCACAGCTCGGTCGTGGCACACGGTCGCAACAGCGGAGGCAACTACGCCACATCGTTCTCCAACAAAGCGGGCTCCTACAAAAGTTCGCTGGGATTCTACCTCACGGGGAACACGTATCAAGGAAAAAACGGCTATTCGATGCTTCTCGACGGACTGGAGAAGGGCATCAACGACAAGGCGCGCGAGCGTGCCGTCGTGATGCACGGAGCGGCATACGCCAACCCCGACGTGGCCGCATCGACGGGACGCCTGGGGCGCAGCTTCGGATGTCCGGCGCTTCCGCAAGCGGTCAATTCGACCATCATCAATGCCATCAAGGGCGGCAGCGTGCTGTTCATCTATGCCAACAACAGCGACTACCTCGCGCAAAGCACCGTCCTGCAAGGGATGTTCGGCAACGACGACTTGCGTGCGGGATTGTGACCGCTCTCCTCAATCGGCCTTCACCGCCGGCTCTTCGGCCGGATGTTTTCGGAAAGCGGCGAACTGACGCCACAGCAACGTGGCGGCTATGAGACTCGCCGTCAGGTCCGAAAGCGGCATGCTGAGCCAGATGCCTTTTTCGTCGAGATAGTGCGGAAGGATAAGCAGGCAGGGAATGAGAATGAGCACCTGACGCGTGAGCGAGAGAAAAATCGCCTTCCACGCCATGCCGATGCTTTGAAAGAAATTGGACGCCACCATCTGAAAGCCCACAATGGGAAAGAACATGACGATGATGCGCAACCCGTCGGACGCACGGGCAATCAATTCCTCGTCGGAAGTGAAGATGGAAACGGCCAGCCGCGGAAAGAGCATGCCCATGAGGAAACCCGTCGTCGTCACAAGGGTGGCGGCGGCTATGGTAATCTTGAGAACTTTCGTCACACGTCCGTACTGTCGCGCCCCGAAGTTATAGCCCGCAATGGGCTGCATGCCCTGATTCAGCCCGATGACCACCATGATGAAGACAAACACCAGTCGGTTGACTATGCCGTATGCGCCGATGGACAAGTCGCCCCCGTATCGCTGCAAGCCCTGATTGATGAGAATGACGATGAACGTGGCGGCCAGATTCATGAGAAAGGGCGACATGCCGATGAGGAGCGAGTCGGCCACGATGGTCCGTTTCAGTTTGAAGATGCCTCGATGAAAATGCAACAGCTCGTCCTTGTCACTGAACACCTTGAACTGCCACATCAGCACAAGAAGCTGCGCCAGCACCGTGGCGACGGCCGCTCCGCGTATGCCCCAGCCGAAGCCGTAGATGAACAACGGGTCGAGCCCGGTGTTGATGACCACCGTGGCAATCGTGGCAATCATTGCCTTCTGCGGATGGCCCGACGAACGGAGCACGGCATTCAGCCCGAGGTAGAGATGAGTGACGACGTTGCCCAGCAGAATGATTTGCATATACTCGCGCGCATAGCCCACGGTTGCGTCGCTGCCGCCGAAGAAATACAGTATGGGATCGAGAAAAAGCAAGAGCGGAATCATGTACAACAGGCCGATAACGACATTGAGCACCAACACATTGCCGAGCACCCGTTGCGCCGTGTCATAATCGCGTTGGCCCAGCTTCACCGAAATCAGCGTAGAAGCTCCCACCCCCACCAGCGAACCGAAAGCCGCGCCGAGATTCATCAGCGGGAAAGTCAACGCCAATCCCGATATGGCCAAAGGCCCCACGCCGTGACCGATGAAAATGCTGTCCACCATATTATATAAGGAGGCCGCGGTCATCGCCACAATGGCCGGCAGCGAATACTCCATCAGGAGTTTGCCGATGGGTTGCGTACCCAACGAAACGGAAGCGTTCTGTTCTGTCATCATCGTTCGTTTTAAGGGCTCAAAGATACAAAAAAGACACCTAAATCCCAGAAAGCGAAAACACTGTTCAACACACCGGGCATGCCCACACCCGATTTCAGGAAGATTTCGTCTTCATTCGTTGAAACTTTAAGATTATATTTTGCAAAAGAACAATGTTGCCGGTTCCGACGGTCAAGACATTAAGATAAAGAAAAGAGAAACAAGTTCTTGTCGAAACATAAGAAATACATATTTTTGCAAAAATCGTGACCGATGGGAGAACAACAGCCTGTCACCATAACCGTGAAACCATGATGAAGTCCATCGCTTTCATCGATACCGAAATCGAACCGAGAAGCCGAAAAGTGCTCGACATCGGGAGTATCAAAGAAGACGGAAACCGTTTCCATAAACCTTCTTTGTCGGAATTTGTGTCATTTCTTCGTGAAACGTCATTCATTTGCGGACACAACATCTTAAACCACGACATCAAATACATCGGCCCCATTTTGAGCGAATCGGGCATAC
>JBHAEN010000080.1:0-3659 GCA_041855645.1 Bacteroides sp.
CGCCGCCGAATTTGCGGGAGCTGTGAAGAGCGCCGCGGAAGACTGGACAAAAGGTTGGGTGAAAAATCCCGATGGAACGATCAGATAGAAGAACAACGTCCGGCAGATACTTGTTTCTTGGCAAAAGAACAGGTGTTTGCCGGATGAAAGACAAGAAAAAATGAAAACAAATCATCTCTTTTTTATCCTCTTACTTCTGGCGGGAAGCTGCCGGTTGACGGCACAAGAGGTATCGCCCGAATTGCAGGCCAAATGGGATAAGGAAAGTTCCGAACCTAAGACGCCTCTGTTGCGCTATGCTCCGTCGTCGTTGCCCGACCGGATCACGCTCGTTCCTTTGTCGGCCGAGGCGAAGGAGATCGCCGTTACGTGGAGAACCGATACCACCGTAAAAAGCGGAACGATAGAAATCATCCCCGGCGACTCGATCTCCTTTCCCAAAGATCGCCGCGAACGGATAGAGAGCACGGTCAGCGTCGTTCGATACAAAGACTATCCGATGCACTATCACAAGGCGGTTCTCCGCAACCTGATCCCCGGCAACATCTATAAATACAGAGTGGGAAACTCTCCGCAGTGGAGTGCCTGGCATACTTACAAACACCAACATTTCACCGATACGATAGGCTTGCTCTATTTCGGCGATACGCAAAACGGTATCTACAATCATGCGGCAAAGATTTACAAACAGGCCATCCGAAAATTCGACAGGGCAAAGCTCGCGGTATATATCGGCGACCTCATCAACCATGCCAACAACGATTACGAATGGACCGAATGGCATGCGGCGGCCGACGATGTGAACACCTCCATGCCGGTGATCGCCACACCGGGCAACCACGAATATCTGAAAGACTTAAACGGTCGGAAAGTACAGCTCTCCGCCTATTGGACTTCTACTTTCCCATTCTCCTATACGTGGGACGCAGGCCCGTTCTATCTCGATTTCGGCTTTGTCCGCTTTATCGTGTTAAACTCGAACGAGAAGCTCGACGAACAGGGGCGATGGCTCGACTCGGTGTTGAGCGAGACCACGCAGGACTGGACGGTACTCGTGTGGCATCATCCCGTATTTTCGGGAGCACGGAAGCGCAACAACAAGGGATTGCAAGAGAACTGGCTGCCGGTGATTGAGAAGTACCGCGATAAGATCGGGCTGGTCTTGCAAGGGCACGACCATACCTATGCGCGGGGCGGGTTGCCCGAACGCAACAAAAGCCGGCCCCATCCGTCGCATCCCGTATTTACCGTTACGGTAACCGGAAATAAATACTACGATTTGGAAACGCAGCCGTGGATGGACGTGGCCGTTCCCAACGTCAGCTCGTATCAATACATCGAAATCACAAAAGATAAAATCGTTTACAAAGCGTATAGCGAGACCGATCATCTGTTGGACGAATTTGAAATCCGGAAATGAGTATGTGGGCCGGAAAGCATCTTCTCGCGTTCGTCGTCTGTTACATCATTCTGCCTCTAACCCTCACGGCACAACCCGATCGTCCTTTTAGGTGGCTCGATGAAAAGACCCTTTGTGTAATCGATGGCGTAAGCGAGCAGGTCTATCTCTGGGAGAAAGGAACGCTGCGGCTTTTACGGGCAAGACCCTTGTCGCAGACAACAAGCGACCTGTTTCCCGCGACTTCCTCCGACAGGAGCGGCGACGGCGAAAGCCCCGTCGCTACATTGTGGGAGATCATCCGGTCGGAGGCCACCGAAAGGCGTTCGGCCTGTACGCGGATAGACCTGCGCGCCGTTTTCAAGGAGTGCGAACTGACACGCAGCCTGTGCGTCTACGACGATGCTCCGGGTATTGAATGGCGGCTCTCCTTGAAAGGGAAAAACAGCTTGTTCCCTGTTGCTTCTTCGGCCGATTCCGATCCGGTCGAGAATCCCGAACGATTGCGAGGCGACCGTCCGCACTACTTTTTCACGCCGTTCTCCGTTCCGCATTTCAGCGTCCGAGTCGTCGCTTTCCGCGAAGCGACCGACCACCATACCAACATCGTCCGGTCGAGCAGAGAGCTTCCCTACCGCAAACCTCAATATTACAGAGGATCAATTCTGCTCGCCAACCGCAACGGGCGAAGCGATGAGGTGCATCTGGCCGTAAAGATGGCGCCGTTGCAGGAGGCGCAGTCCGCTTACGCCGGATTCGATTTCAGCACCGATTTCACCGGCTTCAAGGTGCATTCGCCCGGCTTCGACTTTTCCGACGGGTGCGACACCTGCCGGCAAGAGGCATATCCCTTGTTCTCAGTGATGTATGCGACCAGCGAAGAGGAAGCGCTCGATAGGTACAAAAAATACGAGTTGGCGGTTCACAAATACCTCCCTCATCGCGACAATACGTTGACCATGAACACTTGGGGCGACCGCAATAAGGATAGTCGCATCAACGAATCGTTTATCCTCAACGAATTGGAGGCGGCTGCCGCTCTGGGTATTACCCACTATCAGATCGACGACGGATGGCAACAAGGCCTGTCAAAAAACTCGGCCGAAAAAAACAACCTTCTATGGGACGACTGGCAGGCGTCGGACTGGGAGGTAAACAGCACGCGCTTTCCGCATGGACTGAGCAGGGTGAAAGAGAAAGCCGACTCGTTGGGCATATCGCTCGGACTCTGGTTCAACCCTTCCAAGAACGACCGGTATGCCGCGTGGGAGCGCGACCGGAATATCCTGCTCGACTTGCATCGTAAGCACGGAATATCCTGGATAAAAATCGACGGGGTGGAAATCGGAGACCACCTGTCGGAGAGCCGTGTGCATCGAATGCTGCGCGAAGCTCAGGCGGAGAGCGACAATCGTTTGCAGTTCAATATGGATGTAACGGCGGGAAAGCGGGGAGGCTTCTTCTACTTTCATCGCTTCGGAAACATCTTTCTCGAAAACCGGTATACCGACTGGGGAAACTATTATCCCCACTTGACCCTGCGAAACATCTGGTCTTTGGCTAACTATGTTCCCGTGCAACGGATTCAGGTGGAATGGCTCAATAAATGGCGCAACGCGAACCGGTATCCGTCGGACGATCCTCTGAAGCCCATGGAGGTACCCTTCGACTATCTCTTTGCCATCGCCATGATGGGGCAACCGCTTGCTTGGATGGAAGCGACCGGTCTGCCCGCCGAAGCCTTTGAGATCTCTCGACTGATTCGTCTCTGGCAGTCGGAAAGAGGGCGCATGCAGGAGGGCGTTATCCGCCCGGTAGGAGAGGAGCCTGACGGATATAGTTTCCCGGGCTTTATGAGCACTTCCGGTCATCGGATCTACGTGCTTTTATTCCGGGAGCACACGTCGCTGCCGGAAGGGAAGTACGACGTATCGCCCGCCGATATCGGAGGAAAGCGTTTTGTGAAGCTGGCCGGTAAAGGCAAAGTCGTTCATGTCGATAACCATACCGTGAAGGTGAACTATCCCAAACCATTCGGCTTCGTCTGGGGCTATTTCGAGTGACGAGGATGTGTTTTTTATGTGAGTCTGTGAAAAAAAGGTAGTATCCATCAGTTGAAGCCACAGTTTGAAAAACAGGTGCAATCATTTTCTGCGTACAACCCTGCTTATACATGGCAGAAATTGTGTACCTTTGTTCTCAGGTTAAATGTCTCATATTGCAACTTTTTTGGACGAAGGCCAAGATAGAGATTTTATCC
>JBHAEN010000081.1:0-11057 GCA_041855645.1 Bacteroides sp.
TACTGGTTTTCAGGGCTGAGTTTCCCTCAATGGTGATTTCGTGTACTTTTACCTTTTCTTTTTTGTCGATGTCGATGTTCACGAACACCTGATTTTCATTGGCCGGATCGTCTTTCTGCGTGATATAAACTTCCGCATTCTTGAAACCTTTGTCATCGTAGTAACGCTTGATGATCGTCTTTGCGCGGTCGATGGTGTTCGGGGTAATTTGCATGCCCTTCACTATACCCAACTTCCCTTCGAGGTCGGTGCGTTCCGACTTCTTTACGCCGTAATAGTTCACTTCCGAGATACGAGGGCGTTGTGTCAGGCTGATCTTCAACCAAACTTTTCCGTCGGCTATCTTTTCTGCCGTAATCTGCACGTTCGAGAATAATCCGTGTCGCCAGTACCGTTTGATGGCTCCCGTAATATCGTCACCCGGTATTGTTACTCTTTGTCCCACGGAAAGACCGGAAATTCCTATGAGAACGTAGTCTTCATAGTTCTTTACTCCTTCTACCTGAATATCGGCAATCTCATACTGACGGGGTGTTCCCGAATACAAAATTACGGGTTTTCCTTCGTTGTTGCCGTTGTTGTCTTGTGCCATACTTGCTGTGGCAAGGCCGAACAGGCTGATGAACGTTAAGCATATACAAGATATTCGATAGTGCATGTAGTATTGTTATTTATGTTATTCGGAGATGATTGATTTAGCTGATTTGTTCGCTGGTTTTCCCGAACCGTCTTTCACGTTGCTGATATTCGAGGATGGCTTTTATAAATTCGTCTTTACTGAAATCCGGCCAATAGGTGTCGCAAAAGTAAAGTTCGGAATAAGCGCACTGCCACAGCAGATAATTGCTCAGACGGAGTTCGCCGCCCGTACGAATCAGCAAATCGGGGTCGGGCATGAAGTTCGTAGAGAGGCAGGAAGTGATGCTCTCTTCCGTAATGTCGTCAGGATTCAGTTCACCCTTCCGTATTTGTCCGGCTATCGCTTTCATGGCTTCGGTCAGTTCCCAACGCGAAGAGTAGCTGAGTGCCAGAACAAGTGTCATGCCTGTATTTTCGGCTGTGTTTCTGATGCAGGTATTCAGACTTTCCTGTACTTCGGCGGGAAGTTTTTTCATCTCGCCGATGACGCGGAAGCGAATGTTGTTCTTCATCAACGTTTCTTGTTCGATGGAGTCCAAAAGGAGCTTCATCAGTGCGGTAATTTCCTGTTCGGGGCGATTCCAGTTCTCGGTAGAGAAGGTGTAGAGAGTAAGGAAGCCGATTCCCATTTGTGCGGCACATTCCGAAATGCGGTGTACGGTTTCGGCACCGGCCTGATGACCGTAAGTGCGCTCCTTACCCCGTTGCTTCGCCCACCTGCCGTTGCCGTCCATAATGATGGCTACATGTTGCGGGATGCGTGCCCGATCTATGTCCTCTATTTGCTCTTTGTGCGACATTTGTAGGAAAACCTCTTCGTTTGCAATGGTATATGGTCGGTTAGTTGGCCTGATCGAACCAATATTGGTTCAGTTGTCCGCGCCACACTTCGGCGTCATGACTGTACGGCCCTCTTGTCACATCCGATCCGCTGACGGTTTCGGTGAACGTGACATTCGTACCCTTGCTTTGAAGTACGTAGATATTGTTCTTTTCCGTATCCAGCACTACCGAGTAGTTGGTACGTCCCCTGAACTCGGGTTGTGAAGTGGAGGGAGTGAAGCCCGATACGCTCCAATCTTGCGTCGGGAAAGCGAAGCCGCTGTAAGCCGCCTGCCACGCCACGCCCTGCGTATAAGAAGCGTATATAGATTTGAAGCCGTCTCCCCAAACGTATAGGCCGTCGTTGTAGTAAATAATGGTGGGATTCTCAAAAGCCGGGCAATAAGACGTGGTCGACGTGCGGCTGGTGAGAGGAGTCCATACGCTGCCGTTGTACCCCCAAATTACAGCGACCGAAACAGTCTTTCCCTTTACGGTCAGCTCGTAGTCGGTGGCGTGTTTACCCACTACGGCGTTGTAGTAGGTGCTGCCGATTTTATACGTCGTGAACGAGAGGTTTTCCACGGGGAAATAGGTCGATGTTTCTCCTTGCGTTTCGCTGCCCGTCAATCCGGATTTGGTGTAAATGTAGTTGCTTCCGGAGTCGGTTCTGAGGTACGAAATGATCGAAGTGCCTGCATCGGTCGGAAGTACGGAAATCAGCGTCTTTATCGTTCCGCTGAAATGGGATGAGGCTTGCCAGGTCACTCCGTCGGTCGATTCGTAAACTTTCCCGTCGCCGTTGGTGGCAAGCAGGGTTCCGTCGGCATTCAGGAGCGAGGTGGGTAACACGGACAGTCCGCTGACGGCTGTTCCCGAAGCGGACCATGAGGAGAAACCGCTGTTTCTGTATACCTTGAGTTGGCCGTTGACCACGCTGTATGTGTAATGCGTATCGTTCATGGTCACCGTTTTCTGCGCGTCGGTGATTTCATCGGGAAGCGTTCCGGCATATCGCCAAGTGAGGGCTTTGGGATCGTGTTTGTGGACACGAACCTCGATGGTATATGTTTTTTTGTTTTGTAAATCGGGAGCATAGACCGTTACCCGGATGGGATTTCTCAGGTCGATGGAATCGGAAATGTTGATGACCGAATCTTCTCCTGCCTTATTCTTCATGGTGATCACACCCGAAGCCGTGGTCAGGGTTTTGATGAGGATTTTGTCGATCAGCGTATCGGCATGAACCGGAAGCGAATCTACATTGTATATCAGTCCTTTTAGTTGATCGATGGTGAAATCGTATCCGGCTCCGTAGCCTGCCGTGTCTAATGCGAAAGCCGTGATGAGTGCGTTTGAGCTGTATTCCACCTTATTATCGTCGTTCCCCAGACATGATGAAATCAGAAAGGTCGTCATGAAGAAGCTCGCAATGAACGATAAAAACTTAATCCTCATTTGTTATTGTGTTTATTTACAAGTCGCAAAAATAGGAACATTTTTCCGAAAAGGAACAATCGCGGGAAGTTTTATGTAAAATTAGTGTTAGAAAAGCTGTTTTTATAGGGATTGAAAAAGGCGGTTGCAAGGCATTTTCAAATCTCCTCGCGAACGTAGTGGAAGATGTTTCTTCCGAAACGAATTTCTGTTTCGCCGACTGTCCTCGGACTGATTTCCGGGGCTTCGACGCCGCTCTCCAGACGAATGGGCGACTGTTCTATGCGGATTTCGTCCCACAACTCCGCATCGATGAACGATTGAAGCAAACGGGAACCTCCCTCGACAAGGAGCGATTGCAGTTTCATTTCATAAAGCGTTCGGAGCAGGTGATGCAGCGGGTCGGCAGCGGGTGGAAGCTCGATACGTTCGGCGTTGGGGGCCTCTGTCGGGTTGTCGGGGGAGGTGAAAGCGAGCGTTCGCGCTTCTCCGTCGAATAAATGCAGGGTGGGGGGGAGCTGCGTGTGCGGACTCAGCACGACCCGCACGGGGTTTTTGCCCTGCCAATGGCGCACGGTGAGTGACGGATTGTCGAGTAAGGCTGTCTTTCCGCTTACGAGAATGGCGTCGGATTCGGCGCGCAGCTTGTGTGTGCACAAGGAAGTGAGGGGGGTGGAGAGAATGACGGGAGTGCCTTCGGTGCGGAGGCGGTCGATGAAGCGGTCGGCCGATTGTGCCCATTTCAGCGTGATGTAGGGGCGTTTTTGTGTGTGGAACGTGATGAACCGGCGCACGAGTCGGCGGCATTCGTCTTCGAGCACGCCCGTGACAACTTCCCGTCCTGCCGCACGGAGTTTGGCGATGCCCCGACCGGCCACTTCGCTGAACGGATCCGTGCAACCCACGACGATGCGGGGAATCTGCCGCTCGACAATCAGGTCGGCGCAAGGCGGGGTCTTCCCGTAATGGGAGCAGGGCTCAAGACTGACGTAGATGGTGGAACGGGTCAACAGTTCGGTACGTTTCACGCTGCGAATGGCGTTCACCTCGGCATGGGCTTCTCCGCAGCGTATGTGATAGCCTTCGCCGATGATGCGGCCGTCGCATACGATAACGGCTCCCACCATCGGGTTGGGAGCAACGTTGCAGCGCCCGTTTCGGGCAAGTTCGATGCAACGTCTCATGTAGCGTTCGTCATCGGTTGGCATAGGCCGTTGTTTGGGTGAGGCAAAGATAAACTTTCCGCGAGAAACGGACAAGCGGAGGAGGTAAAAAACACGTTGTCCGTCTTTCGCGGAAAGTCGTATCGGATGTCGGGCCTTCCCTGTTGGGCCGATAATTTTCGGAGTTTGTCGGGAAGCGCGCGGGAAAGGTCTACGGAGTTACGGCGAAACACTGATCGCCGCATATCCACACCCTGAAGCCTCGCTCCCTGAGCAAGTCGGTCACGGGGACGGTGCGAAACGGTGTCTGCACCAACATGATCTCTCCCGCATTCAGTTTGCCGGCCTGTTGCAGAATGGGCTGAAGGGGAACCTCTCCGCGTTCGATCAGGGCGGCGGCATCGAAACGGATGGCAACACGTTCCTCGTCGAACCAGCCGGGTGTTCCCGTTTCATCCGCCTGTGCGGCCGGGTCGGACTCGCAGGAGGAAGCGGGTGACAGTCCGGCGGCTTCGCGCAAGCGGGCGATCAGTGTGGCGGGAGCGATTCCGGCCACCGAAGCGGCTTGTTGCAAAGAAGTGATTCGGGCGACGGTGCGCCGGAGAATGGGGTTGCGCAACTTGGCGAAAGCGGGCGAGAACTCCATGAGCTTCTCCTCGAGTGCGGGGTAGGCTTCGAGCAGTTCCGCCACTTTCATTTGCAAGGTAATGTCGGGCTTCATGACTTACTTTGCCGAGTAAGACAACAGGCGTTGGTCGCCTTCCAGCGCCCGCAGGTCGTCGATGAACTGCGTGACTTCCATGACGCCGAGGTATTCGCCTTCGGGAGAACGGAGAGCGGTGTATTCGATGTAGACGAAACGCCCCATGAACTTTGAAATCCAGAAAGCCGCTTTGTTCTCTTTGCCGCTTTTGAAATCGCTGATGATTTGCTCGACGATGTGTACGCTTCCCGGAGGATGGCACAGGCGCACATCGCGTCCGATGATGGAACGGTTGCGGTCGAACACTTTTTTCGTGCCGTGAGAGAAGAATTTCACTTTGTCGTTCTTGTCGACGAAGGTGATGTCGATGGGCAGGGTGCGGAAAATGGCTTCCAGTTCGCCTGTGGTGAAGCTACCGGTGGCCACTTGTATGGCATCGCCCGACAGGTAGACGGGCCGTTCGGTCGTTTCCGTGGTGCCGTCGGGTTTCCATGGCGTTTGCGGATCGTAGAGGGTAAACCCGAACTGTGGCGTTTCCTGATAGATGTGATACCAGTCTTCTTCTTTCAGCGTGTCCATGGCCATGGGAAGCAGTATTTCTTCTTCTTTCATGATCATGCCCTCGATGGCGTCGAGAACGGGGACGAGCACCATGACAATCAGCGCGGGAACCTCGTCGGCCTTCGTGCCGGGAGCGGAGAGGGCTTCGTGAGCCGCGGCAAGCAGTTGGCGGGTTTCGTCGTGTTTGCCCCACATGACTTTCGGAGGTCCGGTGATGCCCGCTTTTTCGAGGTAGGGGAACAGCAGGTATTCCTTGCGCTTGTAATGCTTGTCGACGTCGGAAAGGAGGTTGAACAGCGACTTGAGCTTCAGCAGATAGGCCGGTGTCTCTTTGTCGGTCAGCCGGTTGTCTTGGTCGAAGAGTTGGCGCACTTTGGCCAGTTCGGCTTCGAGGGCGCGGTTCTCCTGTTTGAACGTGTCTGCCGGATGCCCTGCCGGAACGGCTTTCGCGCCCGAGGTGTCGATGCTGCCGTCGAGTACCTGCGTGTGAATGTCGCAGAAACGGAGCACTTCTTCTTCGGGCAATCCTTCGGCAATGAGTTCCTGTTCCACTTCGACCACGTCGTTGTAGGGAATGGACTGGAGCAATTCGCGCAGACGCGCTTTCACCGCTTCGGGGGCTTCATTGCGGTGCAGTTGGAGTATGAGGTGCTTAAGCATCTCTTTCTTCATCTTCGAGTTGTTGATGGCTTCGCTCATGGGTCTTATCCTTTAATCATGGTGAGTAACATCTTGAATTTTTCGATTGCGGAGAGGGCATGAGAGACATTGGCCGGCATGATGACCGTTTCGCCCGCCTTCAGCCGCAGCGGTTGTCCGCCTATGCGTATCTCCGTTTCGCCTTCGAGAATCTGCACCACGGCGTCGAACGCGGCAGTGTGCTCGCTCAATCCCTGCCCCTTGTCGAAGGCGAAGAGCGTGAGGTTGCCCGCGTCATTTTTCAATACTTGCTTGCTGATGACACCGCCTTCGGCATAATCGATCATCCGGGCAAAGTTTAGCACTTTCCCTTTTTCAAATGGATTCATAACTTTATTCTGTTAGGGTTATATATAAAGAAACGGACGGATATGCCCGATTGTTTGCCCGAGGAGGCGAGAAAAGGAAAATATTTTTGGAGATTTACGATTCGCGGTCGCCGGTTCGTCGCTTGGCGTTCTCTTTCCGTCTGCCCGCGGGCTTGGCGGAAGAATTCGCCCGCGGGCTGTTTTTGAATAAGCCGGAAAACACCCTTCGTTCTCATTCTCTTTTCGTACTTTTGGCTCATCAATCCGTTATACAAACCATGACAATGAAGATAAAGAGAGTAATCTGTTTTGACAAAATAGGCTTCGATTCCGGTTGAAAACTGTGAATCTGCAACCTTGTTTATACCGAAAAGGCTGCGAACCCTGTGGGGTTTCGCGGCCTTTTTTGTTAAAAAATCGGCATAAATCCGGGTAAAACGATGTGATGGCGTTTTTTAAACCGCGAAAAATTTTTTTAGCAAAAACGACACAAAAAATGATGAATAACGGAATCGTCGGACTGACATTTTTTGTCTTGCTTTTTCAAAATACGGAAAGGCGGAAGGCAGTCCGAACAATGAATGGAGGTAAAATTGACGGACAAAATGAGGGTTTGAAATTTTTGTACGAAGTTTCGGAAGAACGGATCGTGCATGATGAAAAGGAGAAAATAAAGCCCTACCTTTGTTGCCGAAAACCGAAACATAATGCCTATGACTTCGCTCACGCTTCGTATTCGTCGCGCTTTGTCACCGCTCTATCCGCCGGAGGAAGTGCAGGCACTCGTCCGTATCATTTGTTGCGAAATGCTCGGCTTTTCGCCTGTCGAACTCTACATGGGTCGCACGGTCGTGCTTACCGAGGCGCAAGAGGCTTTAACGGCCGATGTGCTCGGACGCCTGTGCCGCCATGAACCCATTCAGTACATTCGCGGCTGCACGGAGTTCGACGGCCTCACCTTTCGCGTGGAGCCGGGAGTGCTCATTCCCCGTCCCGAAACCGCCGAACTGGTGGCACTCATTGCCTCGGAGAATCCCTCGCCCCGTCGTTTGCTCGACGTCGGCACGGGAAGCGGATGCATCGCCATAGCCCTGAGCAAGCGTTTTCCGGAAGCCGAAACGGAGGCTTGGGACGTGTCGGACGAAGCGTTGGCCGTGGCCCGCACCAACCGGGAGCTTTTGCAGGCAAACGTATCTTTCCGTCGTCGCGACGTCTTTGCCGACGAACGGGAAGAGGAGGGTGCATACGACCTCATCGTCAGCAATCCGCCCTATGTGACCGAATCCGAGCGCGCGGAGATGGCAGACAACGTGCTTCTTTGGGAACCTTCGTCGGCCTTGTTCGTGCCCGACGACGATCCGTTGCGTTTCTACCGGCGCATCGGCACTCTGGCTTTCGGCATGCTGCGTCGGGGCGGCGCGCTTTACGTCGAAATCAACAGGGCCTACGGTGCGGAGACGGCCGCCTGCCTGAGCGGACAAGGTTTTCGGGAGGTATGTGTGCGCAAAGATTTTTATGGAAACGACCGAATAGTAAAAGCCATCCGATGAAAAAAGAAATGACCGAAGCCGAAGCCCTGACCCGTGCCGCCGCTTTTTGTTCGACAACCGAACACTGTCGGGCTGAAGTGCATGACAAACTCATGCGTTGGGAAATGAAGCCCGACGCCGCGGAACGGATTCTGCAATATCTTGAAAAAGAACGATTCCTTGACGACGAACGTTACTGCCGGGCCTACGTGCGCGACAAATATCGTTTTGCGAAATGGGGAAGGCTGAAGATCGCCCGGGAACTTTGCGCCAAGCGGATTTCCGCGTCCCTCGTGCGGCAGATTTTGGAGGAGGAAATCGACGAAGACGGCTATCGCGACATGCTGCGCGCGTTGCTCGAAGCCAAGCGGCGCACCGTGCGGGCCGGAAGCGATTACGAGTTACGGGGCAAGTTGGCCCGTTTCGCCATGAGTCGCGGATTTGAGTACGAAACGATCGCCTCCTGCATGGACTTGTCCGACGATTAACGAAGCATAAAAAAATGAGAGATTCTTCTTTCTTTTGTTTCTTTTCTCAAGGAGTTTCCCTAATTTTGCAACGTCATCACCCAGAAAGTTTGTATAAAATATGAAAAACTTGGAACAACTCTTTGCGGAAAAACTATTGAAGATAAAAGCAATCAAGATACAACCGGCCAATCCCTTCACATGGGCCTCGGGCTGGAAGTCGCCCTTCTATTGCGATAACCGCAAAACGCTGTCTTATCCTTCGCTCCGCAATTTCGTCAAGATAGAGAGCGCCCGGCTCATTCTGGAGCGTTTCGGGCAGGTCGACGCCATTGCCGGCGTGGCAACGGGAGCCATTCCTCAAGGAGCTTTGGTGGCCGATACGCTGAATCTGCCTTTCGTCTATGTGCGCTCCACACCGAAAGACCACGGACTGGAAAATCTCATCGAAGGCGAACTTCGTCCCGGCATGAAAGTCGTGGTGATCGAAGACCTGATTTCCACCGGAGGCAGTAGCCTGAAAGCGGTCGAAGCCATCCGTCACGACGGATGCGAAGTCATCGGCATGGTGGCCGCATACACTTATGGCTTCCCGGTTGCCGAAGCGGCATTCAAGGCGGCTAAAGTGCCTTTGGCAACACTGACCAATTACGAGGCGGTGCTCGAAGCCGCTCTGAAAACCGGCTACATCGAAGACGACGATATCCGGATATTGAACGAATGGCGTAAAGACCCCGCTCACTGGAAAGCGGAACGCTGATTCGAACCCCGTATTGAAAACAGATCGGGGGGGAATCGAAACCGACTTAGGAAAGAGCCTTTCGCGACGAATGGTTCTTTCTTTCGTAATTTACATTTACCATTTTAATCAGTTATGACAAAATTTGAGAGTACAGTCAAGGTGATTCCTTACAGCTCGGAGCGCGTGTACGCCAAACTATCCGATCTCAACAATCTGGAAGCCGTCAAAGACCGCTTGCCGCAAGATAAAGTGAAAGACTTGAGTTTCGATGCCGACACGCTGAGCATGGAAGTATCGCCTGTGGGGGTGCTGAAGTTGCAGGTCGTGGAACGCGAACCGTGCAAGTGCGTGAAGTTCGAGACAGTACAGTCGCCGTTGCCGTTCAACCTTTGGATTCAATTGGTCGAAACAGGAAGCGAAGAGTGTAAAATGCGGATAACCATCGGAATGGATATCAATCCGTTCATGAAAGCGATGGTGCAGAAACCGCTTCAGGAAGGCGTGGAAAAGATGGCCGACATGTTGGCCGTGATTCCTTATTAAATCGTGTTTTCAAGAAGGAGGGAGAGGAATGAAACTGTGGGAGAAATCCGTGAAAGTGAACGGAGAAATCGAGCGATTCACCGTCGGACGCGACCGCGAAATGGATCTCTATTTGGCTCAGTACGATGTGCTTGGCTCAATGGCACACATCACCATGCTCGAACGTATCGGACTACTCACCGCGGAAGAACGGCAACTTTTGCTCGACGAGCTGAAAGTGATTCACGCTTCGGCCGAACAAGGCACTTTGGCGATTGAAGATGGAGTGGAAGACATTCATTCGCAGGTGGAACTGATGCTTACCCGCCGTTTGGGAGATATGGGCAAGAAGATACACAGCGGACGTTCGCGGAACGATCAGGTGCTGCTCGACCTCAAACTCTTTACGCGTTCGAGGATTCGGGAGATTGCCCGGGCTGTGGAGCGACTGTTCGATGTGCTCATCCGTCAAAGCGAGCGTTACAAGAAAGTACTGATGCCCGGATATACCCATTTGCAGGTGGCCATGCCTTCTTCGTTCGGACTGTGGTTCGGTGCCTATGCCGAAAGTCTGGCCGACGATATGCTCTTTCTTCAAGCCGCTTTCAGAATGTGCAATCGCAATCCGCTCGGATCGGCGGCGGGTTATGGCTCTTCGTTCCCGTTGGACAGAGAGCTGACCACTCGTTTGCTGGGCTTCGATTCGATGAACTATAATGTCGTCTACGCCCAGATGGGACGCGGGAAAATGGAACGCAACACGGCCTTTGCCCTGGCATCCATAGCCGGCACGGTTTCCAAGCTGGCTTTCGATGCCTGCCTCTTCAACAGTCAGAATTTCGATTTCGTGAAGTTGCCCGACGAATGCACCACGGGCTCAAGCATCATGCCGCACAAAAAGAATCCCGACGTTTTTGAACTGACCCGTGCCAGGTGCAACAAATTGCAGGCACTTCCTCAACAGATTATGATGATGGCGAACAACCTTCCTTCGGGTTACTTCCGCGACTTGCAAATCATTAAGGAAATCTTCCTTCCCGCCTTTGACGAACTGAAAGACTGTCTTGAAATAACGGCTTATATCATGGATAAGATCGAGGTGAACGAGCACCTTTTGGATGACGACAAGTATTTGCCCATGTTCAGTGTCGAAGCGGTAAACCGTCTCGTGCTTTCGGGAGTGCCTTTTCGCGACGCCTATAAAAAAGTGGGAGCGGACATCGAATCGGGCGATTTCGTTTCCGATAAAACGGTGAATCACACACATGCCGGCAGTCTGGGCAATCTTTGCAATGACAAGATTGCCGACTTCATGCGAGAGATTATCGAAGGTTTCGGCTTCGAAGCCGTTGAGCGGTCCGAACGGCTTCTGCTGGGAAGATGAGGCACTTTCGTTCGTAAACTTTTTGGTCGAATTGTTTGGCGGAAATCGGTAAACTCTTTATCTTTGCGGCACTTAAAAAAA
>JBHAEN010000082.1:0-12353 GCA_041855645.1 Bacteroides sp.
GGGGGGATTCAAGGCTATCGCCCCTCTGCCTCAGTCAAAAACAGAGACAGTTTTACAGCAAAAGTTCCTATTTCCAACAACTCTGCATTTTTCAAAGGTCTCCTAATGCCCTTTCCTCGAATAGTTCCAACCCTACTTTTTTACGCCTCTGAAACGAAAAACGACCGACCTGACGGAAAGACACATACAAAACACTCATTTCTTAAACAGACCAATAAGACACTCGTTACTTTTAAGGGTGAGTTGAAACGGCTCAACAGTAACAAAGACTTATTAAACATCACACTATAAAATCACTATTTTTAGGGATTGCGGATTTATAACGAGCACCATAACTTTGTCCTTACAGGGAATGGTTAATTTGTGCAATAACCTATCGAATTTCATTCCGAAACATTTTCTCATCATGTCGATTTCGCCAATCGCATGAACGACGGGATAAACAATCGTAAAAAGTGAGTTTTATGACAGATTTTTCTTTCTTCACCACATTGCAAGCCGGGTTGTTGAACGCATGGATTCCTTCATTCGGCATGGTGCTTATACAATTCATTTACATGGCAGTCTTCAAGGAGGGCGGAAAGCGTGCAGTGGACACCTCCTGGTACACGGGCAAGGACAAGATAAATGCTTCTGTCAGCACAATTCTGCAAATTACCATATTGGTGCTTTCTGTTTTCGTTCCATTCAAGTTCGGTACAGCATGGTTCCTTACGGGAACAGTCATCTACATGCTTTCGTTGGCTGTCTTTGCCTGGTCTTTTCACAGCTATGCAAACGCCCCAACAGGAAAGACCATTCAAGGAGGGATCTATCGTTGGTCGCGTAATCCGATGTACTTTTTCTTCTTTACGGGGATGCTCGGTGTTTGTATAGCCTCCGCCTCGTTATGGATGTTGCTTGTCCTGATACCTTTCGCCATTTCCACACATTTCATCATATTGGGCGAGGAACGGTATTGTGAGAATGTCTACGGAGAGGAATACAGAAAATACAAAAGCAAGACACCCCGCTATTTCTTATTCCTGTAATCGTATAACCGATATTTTATGACAACGATGATAGAAAACAAACTGACCGACATACCGGAAACCATGTTGATAACCCTATGGGCAAAGGCGGAAGAAACCAAGCGCAAGGATGCTTTACTGCATGATGAGAAAGCGGCAGATATGGTCAAACAGATAGAATACGACTTCTCCAAGTTCAGCAAGGCAAAATTCTCGCAAGCGGGCTGTTGTGTCAGGGCGAGCCTTATAGACAAGGAAGTAAAGAGCTTTTTTACCGAACATCCGGATGCGGTAGCCATTCAGTTGGGAGCAGGCTTGGATGCACGATACGAACGGTTGCAATATCCCGACGTAACGCATTGGTATGATTTGGATGTGGAAGAGGCGATAACGTTAAGAAGGCGGCTGCTGAAAGAGAGCGGACAAAATACCTATATATCGTCTTCCATGTTCGACTACGGATGGACAGAGACAGTGAAGTCTCATGGCAAACCCGTTCTAATCATTATAGAAGGCGTATTGATGTATTTCCCCCCGGAACAGGTAAAAGCATTCTTCAACGAGCTTTGCCGTCGTTTTGACAATGCGACCGTGCTCTTCGATATGCTCGCCTTCTCTCTGGTGGGACGCTCCGGGCAACACGATTCTCTTCGTAAGGTCGGAAAGAATGTAGAGTTCAAATGGTCTCTGCTCGACTCGAAAGACATGGAAACTTGGAATCCTAAGATACACATTGAAAAAGAATACTATATGAGCAAGCATGAACACGGGCGATACCCGTTTATATTCAGGATGCTCTATAACATTCCATACTTTCACAGGCATTTCAACCAGCGGGTGGTAAGACTTCGGCTCTGCTGAAAAAATGGAAGTGAACCCCGAAAGTTAGACAAAAACTTTCGGGGTTCACTTCATACTGCACTTGCCGATTGACTCCGCCCGATAAAAAGCCCTTTTTCGGATTTTGGTTTCTTCTTGGCTTTGTCGTATCTTTGCCGATTCAAAACAAGCAAGTGACATCAGGATGAATATAGCCTCATTGCTATCAGGAGGGGTGGACAGCTCGGTTGTCGTGCATCTGCTCTGCGAACAGGGATACAAGCCCGATCTGTTCTACATAAAAATAGGTATGGACGGGGCAGATTACATGGATTGTTCGGCCGAAGAAGATTGGGAACTGGCAACGGCCACCGCTCGCAAATACGGCCTTTCGCTGGAGATGGTCGATCTGCATCAGGAGTATTGGGAGAACGTGGCGAGCTATGCCATAGAGAAGATACGCAAGGGATTGACTCCCAACCCCGACGTGATGTGCAACAAGCTCATCAAATTCGGCTGCTTTGAACAGAAAGTGGGCAAAGACTACGACTATACGGCAACGGGGCATTACGCCACCACCCTCGTGCACGACGGTAAAGTGTGGTTGGGCACAGCCAAAGATCGCGTAAAAGACCAAACGGATTTTCTGGCGCAAATCAACTATCTTCAAGTCTCCAAACTGATGTTCCCCCTCGGCGGATTGATGAAGCATGAAGTGCGCGACATCGCTTTGCGGGCCGCATTGCCAAGTGCCCGCAGAAAAGACAGCCAAGGGATATGTTTCTTGGGCAAAATCAACTACAACGACTTCGTCCGTCGCTTTCTGGGCGAAAAGGAAGGCCCCATCGTGGAACTCGAAACGGGGAAGAGAATCGGGACGCATCGCGGCTATTGGTTCCATACCATCGGACAACGCAAAGGCCTCGGCCTGAGCGGGGGTCCGTGGTTCGTCATCAGGAAAGATACGGACGAAAACATCATCTACGTTTCGCGCGGCTACGGCGTAGAGACACAATACGGCAACGAGTTTGCCATGACTGACTTTCACTTCATTACCGACAACCCTTGGCCGACGGCGACAGACGAACACGAAATTACTTTCAAGATACGTCACACCCCCGACTTTACACGGGGAAGGCTCATCCGGGAGGACGAAAAAACCTTCCGTGTACTTTCCTCCGAAAAGCTGCAAGGCATTGCCCCCGGACAGTTTGGGGTGATGTACGACGCCGAATCCCGCATCTGCATCGGAAGCGGGGAAATCAACGTATGACGGAACACCAAACTTCAAAACACCATTATGAAAAAGATTACCATTGCCATCGACGGCTTTTCCTCGTGCGGCAAAAGCACAATGGCCAAAGACCTCGCCCGTGAAATCGGTTACCTGTACATCGACAGCGGAGCGATGTACCGGGCAGTCACTCTATACGGTTTGGAGAACGGGATGATCAGGGGAGAGGAAATCGACATCCCCCGACTGAAAGCGTCCATGAAGGACATCCATATCCTGTTCCGCCTCAATGCGGAAACAGGGCGTCCCGAAACCTTCCTGAACCAAGTCAATGTGGAAAGCAAGATACGGACGATGGAGGTTGCCGAAAAAGTAAGCCTCATCAGCGCCCTCGATTTTGTCCGCGCGGCCATGGTGGCCCAACAGCAAGCCATGGGCGAAGAAAAGGGCATCGTCATGGACGGACGCGACATCGGCACCGTGGTGTTTCCCAAGGCGGAAATGAAGATATTCGTCACGGCCACCCCCGAAATACGCGCGAAGCGTCGCTACGACGAATTGCGCGCCAAAGGTCAGGAGGTCGATTTTGAAGAAATTCTGCTCAACATCAAGCAACGGGACGAAATGGATCAGAACCGCGCAGTCAGCCCGTTGCGCAAGGCAGACGATGCTCTGGTGCTGGACAATTCCCACCTCACAATCGAGGAACAGAAAGCCTGGTTGCTCGAACAATTCCGGAGGATCGCCCGTTAATTATAATATGATCAAAGTAGAGATAGATACGGAATCGGGCTTCTGCTTCGGTGTGGTCAATGCCATTCAGAAGGCGGAAGAAGAATTGGGCAAGGGTGAAACGCTCTATTGTCTGGGCGACATCGTTCACAACAGCCGCGAAGTGGAGCGCCTTCAAGAGATGGGGCTCATCACCATCAACCGGGAAGAGTTCAAACAACTGCGCAACGTAAAGGTCTTGCTGCGCGCGCACGGCGAACCCCCTGAAACTTATCAGATCGCCCGACGGAACAACATCGAGATCATTGACGCCACATGTCCCGTGGTCTTGCGCTTGCAGCGGCGCATCAAACAAAGCCATCAGGAACGGCAGACACCCGAAAAGCAAATCGTGATCTACGGAAAGAACGGGCATGCCGAAGTATTGGGTCTGGTGGGACAGACAGAGGGAAAAGCCATCGTCATCGAAAAAGCCGAGGAAGCGAAAAAGCTCGACTTCAATAAAAGCATCCGCTTATTTTCGCAAACCACCAAGTCGCTGGACGAGTTTCGCGAGATTGTCACTTACATCAAAGATCACATCTCGCCCGGAGAAACGTTTGAATACTCCGACACGATTTGCCGGCAAGTGGCCAACCGCATACCTCGGTTGCGGGAATTTTCTGCCGTGCACGACCTTATCTTCTTCGTCAGCGACAAGAAAAGTTCGAACGGGAAAATGTTATTTGAAGAATGTCTCAAAGTAAATCCCAATTCCCACCTCATCGACAGCGAGGAAGACATCGCCCCCTCTCTGCTCACTCACGTCAGCTCCATCGGCATCTGCGGAGCCACTTCTACGCCCAAATGGCTGATGGAAAAGATTTCCAAACACATCCATTCGTTAATTCGGGAATGAGGAAAACCGCTCTTTCAAGTTTTTATCGTACTTTTGCCTCATCAAACAGTCAATCACCAAAAACAGAAAAAAGATTGTTATGGGAACCATCAAATGTATCGGTATTCTGACCTCCGGAGGAGATGCCCCGGGCATGAATGCCGCCATTCGCGCGGTAACGCGTGCGGCCATCTACAACGGACTTCAGGTAAAAGGAATCTACCGAGGATACAAAGGACTCGTCACGGGAGAAATCAAAGAATTCAAAAGTCAGAATGTCAGCAATATCATTCAGTTGGGAGGAACCATACTGAAGACAGCCCGTTGCCAAGAATTCACCACATACGAAGGAAGGAAAGCGGCCTACGAGAACATGAAAAAGGAAGGAATCGACGCTCTGGTCATCATCGGAGGCGACGGTTCACTCACCGGAGCACGCATCTTTGCTCAGGAATTTGACGTCCCCTGCATCGGACTTCCGGGAACCATCGACAACGATCTGTACGGAACCGATACGACCATAGGCTATGATACGGCACTCAACACCATTCTCGATGCCGTCGACAAAATACGCGACACGGCGACTTCACACGAACGCCTGTTCTTCGTCGAGGTCATGGGACGCGATGCCGGATTCCTTGCCCTGAACGGCGCCATTGCCTCAGGAGCCGAAGCGGCCATCATACCGGAATTGAGCACCGAAGTCGACCAGTTGGAAGAACTCATAAAGAACGGATTCCGCAAATCCAAGAACAGCAGTATCGTCATCGTCGCCGAAAGTGAATTGACCGGAGGAGCCATGCACTATGCCGAACGCGTAAAGAATGAATACCCGCAATATGACGTCCGGGTAAGTATTCTGGGACACGTTCAACGCGGAGGAAGCCCCACCGCAAACGACAGGATATTGGCCAGCCGGTTGGGAGCCGCCGCCATCGACGCCATCATGGAAGACCAACGCAACGTGATGATAGGCATCGAGCACGATGAAATCGTTTACGTACCTTTCAGCAAGGCCATCAAGAACGACAAGCCCATCAAGAAAGATCTGGTCAATGTGCTGAAAGCCCTCTCCATCTGATTCCGGTTTCAGTTTCATAATAATGACAAGAGGCGGACTGCACAGGGTTGGCGTAATGCCTACGCCCCTGTCAGTCCGCCTCTCTTCATCCATGTTTTTTCTTCTTTTTCTCCGCTACTCCGGCTCGTCAAGTCGAAAATAAAAGTCGACATACAACGGCAAGTGATCGCTCACCCCGCCTTCATACATCATTCCGTTATATGTCCGATGGGGCTTTGTTCCACCGTATTTGTCGTCTTCCTTAAGCAGGAAAGGCAGGCGAAGAACGCCTGCGCTCGCCTCATCGGTATAAAAAGAAGAACGCTTATCAAGCAGAAGTCCCGACACCATGAGATGGTCAAGCAACCCCCACTCACCCTTCAGTTTATACGTACCGTAATCCGACGAACGGGCCTTTCGAGCCAACAAATGATAGCATTTCTCCACAGAAGGAGATTCCGGAGGAGCTTCAACCCGCAACACTTCGCGAAGGGAACGATTCGTAGGGTAGTCGTTAAAGTCACCCATAACCAACAAGCGCGGAGCCGAACGGTGCTTGAGAAGACTGTCGGCCTGAGCACGCACCATCTGAGCCGCATGAAGTCGGTAAGGCTCACTCTCCTTGAAGCCGCGCGAACGAGAAGGGAAATGACACACCAAGACATCGAGTGTATCCTTCGTCGGCAACAGGCCGCAGACATGAAGCACATCTCTTGTGGGCGGATAATCACGTAACGGAGGAATCTCTACGGCTCGGTACGACAACAGCTTGAAACGGTCGCGCCGATAGAGCAACGCGACATCAATGCCCCGAACATCGGCCGAGGAAGTCATCACATAACGATAACCGATTTCTTTGAGCGGAGAACGAAGAGTCAGGTCGAGCAACACTTTGTCGTTTTCCACTTCGCACAGCCCGACCAACACGGGAGGCTCCCACTCGCCCGCCGCAACAAGCGTGCGAGCGATGTCGTCCAACTTCTTCCGGTAACGTTTAAAATGCCAACGTCGAATGCCTTCGGGAAGAAACTCCTCATCGTTTTTCAGCGTATCGGGGTGCGTATCGAACAAATTCTCCACATTCCAAAAAATCGTCCGGAAACCCGACAAGTGCTTTTCCGCACTTTGCCCCCAAAGCGGAAACGAAGCGAAGAGACACAAGATATTCATACAGAGAAAGGCAACGCTTCTTTGCCTTGAAACGTTGCCTTGTATGCCGATGAAGTCCGACGCGCTTTTAATTTTTGGCCGGTACATGAGCCAAAATGTCCAACAAGTGCAGCCAGAACTTCTCCACTGTCGGGATAAGCATCCGCTCATCGGGGGAGTGAACTCCCGTCAGGGTGGGACCGAAAGAAATCATGTCCAACGCAGGATACTTGTCGAGGAAGAGTCCGCACTCCAATCCGGCATGGATTGCCTTTACCTTGGCCTCTACGCCAAAGAGCCGTTTGTAAGAATCGGTTGCCACGGCAAGGATGGCCGAATGCGGATTGGGTTTCCAGCCGGGATAACCGTCGCCAAAGCTCACCTTTGCACCGGCAAGATCGAAAACGGCTCTTACCGTATCGGCCATATCGTTACGGGCCGAAAGGATGGAACTGCGTTGACTCGTTTCCACACGAATGATTTGTTCGGGCTTCATCTTTACCGAAGCCAGATTGGTGGACGTTTCCACCAGCCCCGGAATGTCTTGGCTCATGGCATATACACCGTGAGGAACGGCATACAGGGCCTTCAACAAGCGTCCGACAGTGTCGCGGTCGATAGCTTTACTGCGAGAGCTTTCCGATTCGAGCAGGAGTTTCAAGTCGGGTTCCACAACCGACAGCTCGTTTTCCATCTCGGCCGCAAACAAATTTAATTGCGCGCGCACATCGTGCTTGGCCTCTTCGGGAACGGCACACACGGCATAAGCCTCACGAGGAATGGCATTGCGAAGGTTCCCGCCATTGATTTCGCAAAGATAGAATTCGTGTTTGGCAGCCACACGGGTCAGAAAACGATTCAATATCTTATTGGCGTTGCCTCTCCCCAGATGAATGTCGCCTCCCGAATGTCCGCCTTTCAATCCCTTGACATCTACCCGGAAGAAAAAGTAGTCTTGAGGAACGGGTATTTCTTTATAAGCAAATTCCGCCACCGAGTCTATTCCGCCCGCACAGCCGATGAATATCTCGCCCTCGTCTTCGGAGTCCAAATTAAGCAGGATGTCGCCCGTGATGAAGCCTTCTTTCAATTCAAAAGCTCCGGTAAGTCCGGTTTCTTCGTCCACGGTGAACAGGCATTCCAAAGGACCGTGCTCTATGCTGTCATCAGCCAGTATGGCCAGTTCGGTAGCCACTCCTATGCCATTATCGGCTCCCAATGTGGTTCCCTTTGCCTTCATCCATTCGCCCTCGATCTCGGTCACAATGGGGTCGACAAGAAAGTCGTGTTTCACATCGTTGTTTTTTTCGCAAACCATGTCGACGTGCGACTGCAACACTACCGTGCGCAGATTCTCTTTCCCCGGAGTCGCCGGTTTTCTGATCAATACGTTTCCCGCATGATCGACAAGGGTTTCCAGTTTGTGTTTCTCACCGAATGCCTTCAAGTAGGCAATGATTTTCTCTTCCTTCTTTGAAGGGCGAGGTACTTGGCAGATCTCTTCAAAGTAGCGGAAGACACCTGCCGGCTTCAAGTCTTTTTTTTCCATCTGAATAATTGTTTAGGATGTTCAAAGGAGGAGGTTAGGCTCTCCTCTTCTATTGCTAAATATGGTTAATTCGACCGACTTCTCAAAATCCTGTCTCTTTTAAGCCTATCTTTGCAACACAAAAATAGTGGAAATGGGTGATACTTTACTGATAACTTTGTTAATTGTTGCAATTTCGCTCCTGTTACTGGGCATCAAAGTATTCTTTACCAAAGAAGGAAAATTCCCGAACGGACACGTAAGCGGAAACAAAGAACTGAGAAAGAGAGGGGTCGGTTGTGCACGGTCTCAAGATCGGGAAGCCCGACAAGGTTCGCCTTACGCTATTCCCGAACGAGAGAAAACCTTTTAACAAAACCATAAACTAATCATTAAAACTTATAAGATTTTCGGTTATGAACAGAAAGAACAACCTCATGAAAGGATTGGCTGCTCTTGCTTGCATTGTGCTTTTCTCGCAATGTGCAGGTAAAACAGACAACCAAGCAAACACGACCACGCCCATCCAAACCGCTTCGGGAATGCAGGGAATAAAGATCGCTTATGTGGAAATCGACTCATTGCTTGCCAAATACAACTTCTGCATCGACCTGAATGAGGCCATGGTAAAGAAGAGCGAAAACGTACGACTGACCTTGAACCAAAAAGCCAATGCACTGGCTCAGGCCAAACAAGAATTTCAGCAAAAGTATGAGAACAACGCTTTCCTTTCCAAAGAAAGAGCCGAACAGGAGTATAACCGACTCGCTAAAATGGAACAGGATCTGCAAGAACTGAGCAACAAGTTACAGTCGGGTTTAATGGAAGAAAACAATAAAAACAGCCTCCAGTTCCGCGACTCCATCAACGCTTTCCTGAAAGATTATAACCGGAAACACCAATACAACCTGATTTTCAGCAACACGGGATTCGACAATCTGCTTTATGCCGACAGCGTGTTCAACATCACGAAGGAAGTGGTCGACGGCTTGAACGCCAGATATTCCACCGCCAAAAAGAAGTAAACCGGGCTGTAAGCGATCCGAATTGCTCCATAAACGCACGACGGATTGGCAAGATAAACAACAAGTATTTTTAAGAGGATGTGTTTTCACATCCTCTTTTCTTTTATCCATTCTCCCCGACAAGAATTTCCGCCGCGCCGATGTCCGAAAGGAACGGAGTCTCATCTCTGCCGAAAGAAAACCTTCTGCCATAAGGAAAAAACCTTATCTCCCCACTGCATGTCGCTGCAAAAACGCCCGTTGCAAATAAGCCGGCCGAAATCTCTGAAGAAGCCGCTAAAACCTTCGAGGTTCACATGACAAGCGTCTCCACTTATCGCGTGAACCTCGAAAAGTCAATCCTTCAACTGTGCTGTCGGAAGAAACCTCGCACAGCCGCCGTCAAGGAATTAAAATGTTCTTACTTTGCATACAGGTCGGGAAATTCGCACACCACGCATTTCGTCCGGTAAGGACGACCATCGGGGGAAGCCGTTCGTGTTGACCCGACAGGATCTACCAAAATCTTCGGGCCCGGCAAAGTGGGACTATAATACAGACATTCGCGCATACGTCTTGCCTGATCCGGAGTAAATCGGTTGCCCAACGTTTCATAATAGTCCATGATATTGTCTGAAAGGAAAGCGGGACTTCCGTCTAAAGGCTTGCGCATCAAAAGTTTCGGATAAGCAACCTCTCTTGCTACGCCTTTCACGTAAATTTCGTGATAGACCTTCTGCCTTAATTCCTCGAAATTACTTTTGTAGGCGTCTCTGTCGTATTCCTTCGTGTCCGGACAAAAGTCTTCCTGATCTTCTCCATAGAGAAACGGATGGTATAGCCCCAGATAATGCCCGAGTTCATGCGCCGTGACATAGGCCGCATTCTTGTTGTCGGGTTGTTTTCCCAAATCTTTTGTCCAATCGCCGAATATACTCACATTAAGTGCAACACAGGAATTATGAGTGGTAAGGTTCGACGGATAATAGGTGTACAGTCCCTTAACCGGATGCCCTTCGGGCATATCAGGGTAAGTAGACACTCCCGATATTCCTTTCTCCAGAAAAGGAAAAACAAACAGATTGATGTATCGGCGGAGATCCCAAGATTGTTTATGGAATATTCCATCTTCCGGATCGAGTCTGACGGACATATAGCTTAACTTCTGACGGTCGATGGTTGCCCGAACTATGCCGGGTTCGGGCAGCCTTTCTCCCTGCGGAGTTTCTTGCGCCAAAACAAAGCGCACCTTTACGTCAGCCCCACCCGACTTCCCGGCATACAGGTCGTTCACTTTGTTCAAGAGGTCTTGCAGCCGCTCCGTGGTGAACTTCTCGTTGAGGTTGGAAGAAACCGGTGAAAGCACATGAAACACCACCGGCAGTTCGTAAGTCATGGCTTCCAGCTCAGCAAGTGTATAAACTTTTGCGGTCGGTTCTCCTTGCGAAGGGGTGTTATCCCCACTGCCATTGTCCGTTGAATTTTCTTCATCAGGCTCTTTTTTCTTATTGTCGGTATCTTCTTCCGTTTTCTTCTCGTTTTTTTCCGGTTCCATCTCCATCGGCATATCCTTCGAACAAGAATTGAGCACTATTCCGCCGGCGGATACGAGCAACAGGAGAAAAGCAATTTTCCAAAGGCATTTCCTTCGGATCACGCCTTTGAAAAAAGGCATAAACAGTTGATTTTGCATAGCTATGGTTCGTATATAAAATAAATCAGAGTTTTACCTTGACTGCGTCCAGAAATTCCTTGGTGTCCGCATCGAGCACAATGCCAATGAGTTCGCAGTTCTTCACTTCTTTCACTGTTGAGGGCAGGGGTTTACTCATCCTGACCTCGCTACCCGGCGTATAAGTTTCTCCCCAAAAACCGTTCAATGCGCCCCTGAGGATGTGATTGTGAATGAAGTTTTGCGGATCTTCGGTATATGTCTGAAAACCTTTCACATTGTTTTCCACCACCCAAAAGAGCAGGTTCAACTTCCGATTCCTGAAAGTTTCCGTGGCGGCCTGAGTCGTTTTCGATGTAAAAGAAAGGGTTACGTTGGTTCCTTCTGCCTTGGCTTGCAAAGTGCTTGCCAGCACAGGCGAGCGGTTGACGGCCTCTCTGACATCGTGGGAAAGATAGACTCTCGGTTTACAGTTAACGAGTACCGTAGGATATCCTTTTATACCTAAAGTTTGGGCATAAAAAGAACTCTCCGGGCAGGTAAAGCTCGAATCGTAGTTTAATCTATTTTTGGGATGGATGGCCACAACAATCAAATTCGGCTTGTATTGTGTTTCCAATTCCCGTAAATCGTAGATTATGGCAGGACAATACGGACAACCTTGCCCCGTAAAGTCCATGGCAACCGCATTCGATTTTGTACTTGGTTCAGGATTCGGCGTGGGAGTCGGGACTTCCGGCTTAGGGTTATTTCCCGGATCTTGCGGATTGGGGTTGGGTTCTCCTTTCTGCTTGGGGTCGTAGCTGAATACTATCCGAAGGTGGGCCACTTGCTTGCCGCCTTGTTTGAAAGAAACACGGACGCGGTAGTCTTTCTGTTGATCCTGATATTTTTCCGCAATCTTATAGTGTATTTGAAGAATACTTTCGTTAGTCAGCTCGAAATCTTCTTTGGTATATGCTTCCGTGTTTTCCGATACTTCGCATTGGGCCAGACAGATTTGCGATAAGCCTCCGTATTCCGCACCGGCATGGTCTTCCTTGCTGATCTCCACGGTGTATTTCCACATGGCCTGTGCCTTACCCGGAACGATGTTGATGATGGGAGTCACCACTTCGACTTCTTTGCCTGCGTTACCGCTTCGTTCCACCCGAGTCACTCTGATCTCCCCGCCGGAAGCCACGACTTTATCCGTGTCGTAGCGGAACGACAAACCTTCGCCCGCTTCGCCTGTCTTTTCTTTGTCTTTGGCATCTTCGTCGGCATCA
>JBHAEN010000083.1:0-4962 GCA_041855645.1 Bacteroides sp.
CCATTCTCCGGCAGTTCGCTCAGCAGCCACTTCACGCTGTCGGCATTGCCGCGCCGATAGGCAAATTCTCCGTACAGCCGCCATTTGTCGGCCACATGCAGGCCGATGGCCGTAAACTCCAGTTCCTGTTCCTGTCGCGGCGTCTGTAAACGTGTCAGACTTCCTCCTTCCAAACGGTAGCCGATCGTGTTGTGACTGAAACCGGCATGAGACAGCAAACCGATGCCGACAGGCCTGCTCATGGTTTCGCGATGCAACTCTTTCTGCAACGGATGGTGAAAGCGGGCGGGAACAATCGTATCGGAAACAGTGGTGTCCCGGCCAATCCCGAATGTGGGATCGGCCGGAAACATCAGCAAACAGAGGAATAATAGAACCGACGGTCTCATCTGTCTGTTTCTCCGAATTGTGTCAGTTGGCAAAGCCGCGCGGCTCTGCTTTCACCGTCACAAAGTCGAGTGTGGAGTTATTCACGTCTTGAAGCACGCGACGTCCGTTGCTCAAAGTCTTGATGACTTTGCGACTCACGGCATACGAGCTGTATTCACCCTTGGTGGAATAAGTATAACCGGCATCATCCTTGGCCCGGATGGCTTTCGGAGAAAGATAACCATCCGCATTGGGCGCAATGGTTTCCACCACATCGATCAACTCACCGTTCGAGATTTGCCTAAAAGTGGCATTGGAGTTCTTAGCAGGATCTATGGCCGGGAATTTATACACCGGAAGTCCCTTCGGGTCGGAGTGGCGGAAAAGGACGAAACCTTGTTTGGAGTTTCGGGACAAACGCATCGAAGAGTTAATTCCGGTATGTATAAGTTCGAGATTGGCGACATTAACATTATCGAGCGACTCATAACGTTTGAAGACCGGCTCAAAGTCGGCGGTGCTGAGGTCTACGGTCAATGACGGATCTTCCACATTTTTCGTCTCTCCGCGTGAAGAAGTCGTAAACGTGCCTTTATAGTTCTGCGCGAAACGTGGGATAACGATGCTCTCGCCCGGTTTTACCGCATGATCTTTCCCCGAGCCGGGAATCATGAAGAGCATGTCCGCATAATAATAATCGTCGTTGGCATTGATTCCTTGCGGCATGCCTTCCGATTTGCTCCAGTCGTAACGTCCGTCTTCGGTGTAGTAGTAGCGTTTGTCTTGCGAAGCATGCCCGTTACCATAGCGCGACATTGTGGTGACGGCGATGCAAAGGCTGTCGGCATAAAGCGTCCGGTCACTGTTGTTGTAAATTTCGATAAACTGATCGTCTTCGCCCGCTCCCTTTTTCGTGTCCGAACCTGACTGGTAGATGGTCTTGAAAACAAATCCCGAAGCATTTCCCGTGCCCAGTTCCAACTCCACGACCTTCGTTTCCCCGGGTTGAAGCGCGAAGCCGGTGGCGGAAGCGGAAAAAAGCACATCGGCGGCGACGGAGGTGTTTCCGGTTATCGTGGCGTAATCGGCCGCCGGCATGGTGTAGGTGGCGGTTACATCGTATGTGTCGATGGGAAGGTTGCTAAAAGTGGCCACACCTTTGGCATCAGTTTGAACGGTGGTTGTTTTTCCCGTGTTGATGTTCTTCAGTTCCACGTTTACGACACCGAGCGTCGCATCCGAATAGAGTTCCTGAAGTTTTACGCGCACCTCCAGCGTGCCGGAAATGACGTCGGGCGCGTTATTGTCGTCGCTACAAGAGGAAATGCCCGATAAAAGCAAGGCAATCAAGGCAAAACGAAGACTTTTTCCGATAAAATTTACTTGTTTCATTGTTTCTTTATTATTGGGTTGGTGAATTTCCAATCAGAATTTATAGGAAAGTTCCATCCCCACCGCGGGCGCTTGGTTGAAGTAGAGTCTCACGTCGTTGCGCACGATGTAGGGGCGGTAATTGAATACATTATTGATGTAGCACGAAAGCCGAAGCCCCTCCCCGATTTCCTTCGAAAGCCGTACGTGGCAGTTGGGCACCAGAATCGGCTGCTTGATGTCCATTGCTTCGCTGTCCGTCAGGTGCAGGTGCGCCAGTTTGGCCGAACGCGCCTCCTCTTCCGTAAGTTCCACGAAGTTGAAACGTTTGTCGTAGTATCCGATGGGGTAGATGCTGAAGTCGTAGCGATGGTATGTACGGAACCAGAAGTTCTGCAATCGCGCATTGATGATGAAACCGATGGAAGATAAATGCTTCGTCAGGCTGACGGTGGACACCAGTTCCTGCGAATTGTTTCTCAACGGCGCATAAACTCCTGCCACCGCATCGTGCTGAAGGTCTGCGGCGCCGATACGCAAGCCTTTAGTGTGGTAGTAGCTGTAATTATAGACTAAAGACATATTGGCCGAAAGCCCCAAAGGCCTTATTTCTTTGACATGCCCCACGAGTTCCAGCCCCTGACTGCGGCTGTAAAGCATGTTCTGCGGACGATAATAGGTCCCGACAATCAACTCCGGATCGCCGTCGGGCGCAATGAGAGGCTGTCCCGAAGGCTCTTCGCCCACCTTTTTGTATTTCTGTACATACATCGTGTCGATGACACTTTGAGAACTGATGCCGTCAATATCTATCTTCAGGTAGGCCGTGAGCGAAAGGCTGAAGTTTTCGCCCCGGTAGTTGAAACCCGCTTCCGCATTATGAGTATGGGGCGAACGCAAATCGCGATTGGTCGGGTCGGTAACTTTGGTCCGGTAGAGATAACGGCGTTTCCGGTAGTCATCGTCATAATGCGAAAACACCAAATGGTCGAAGTACACGTTTTCGGGATAAAGATAGGCCGTGGCAGGTGCTTTATAGGCTACGCCATAGGCAGCACTCAGGCTGAGTGCCGAATTCAGGGCATAGATTACGTTGATGCGGGGGCTGACACTGAGCCGTCGGTGTTGAACCTCGGCGCGCAGACCGGCCGTTGTCGAAAGCGTGTGTGCGCCGATAGGAACGGACAGACGGTCTTGCAGATAAAGTCCGTACTGCCCCATCCGAATGCGATTCCTGAAGGCATAAGAGCGGTCGCCTCGTCCGCCCACGTTGCCCAGAAAGTACGGATGCTCCGCATCGAATATCTTTCCCCTTCCCAGATTGGCTTCGTAGCGTCCGAATACTCCCACGCTCAGGTTGTGCACGCTCTTTCCCCAATTCAGCAACCGGCGTCCCTCCGCATTGAAGTAAGCGGACACGGGCATCCCCTCGATCTCCATCTTGGCATTGTAACGAGGCGGAGCGATGTCGGTTTCGTGTACGCCCGGCGTGTAGTCGTCGGTAATGATGGTACGCTCTATGCCCGATATATATTCTTCGTGCATATTATATTGTCTTGTCAGCGAGAGGGCCAGATTATAATCCGCCTGATCGAAAAACCATTTGTCTTTGGGAGAGAGATGCCCGCGTGCGGCGAGTTTGAAGGCAGTTTGCCGTGTTAGGCTGCGGTTCAGCACCGCATCGGGATCGTTCTTCAATCCGTCCAGATTCTGAGAAAAATCGGCCGACAGTGTGTTTTCCCACTTCAATGTGCGGCTGAATGTTTTTGTCCATGTGGCATTCAGAGCGAGATTACTGTTAGTCTTCAAGTCGTCGCGCTTGTCGCGTGTACTTTGTATGTAGTCAATGTTCAGATGCAACAATCCGTATTTATCGCCCAGCGAGATGCCTTTGCCGAGCGAAGCGTTCAAGATTCCGCTTTGTGCCTTCACGGCTCCGTAGAAAGGAGTAAGCCCCGCACGGCGATTGATGATCACCGCACCGTTGCTCAAATCGCCATACTTTACGGGAGCCACTCCCGAAATGACTTCGATGCTCTCGATGGAAGAAGAAGGAATCAGGCGCAGATCGTTGCCGTTGGCCACGTTTTCGTTGTTGTCGGTGTTGAACTTCCGGTCGAAAGTCTTGATTCCTCCCCACTTTCCGTAGCTGTCGAGCTGCATATTGGCATTGTTCGACTGAGGTATTCCGTCCACGACGAATGAAATGCCGAAAGCCGCATTTCGCGTAAAGTCATTGATCTTATTCCGGCTGTACGCCTCCAGCGGGTCTTCCACACTGCCCGAAAGCGTGGAGCGCAGAGTCAGAAAGGCGGCATTGTGCATGTCCGTATTCAGAATGGCTTTTCCCGGCAACACTTGCATGATGTCGGCCAAACTGTAAGCCTGTATGTTGTCGATGGTGTTCCGGTCGATCACGATGGACGAGGCCGACTGCCTCCGTTCGCGTACGGCGTTCACCTGCACCTCCTTCAGGTAAAGAGTCGACGGTTCCAACCGCATGGTGAACATCCGCATTTCCGACACCTGAACCGGAGTAAAGGTTTGCGAACGGGTTGCCATCCCCACATAAGAGAAGCGGATGACGGTGTTTTGTTTTTGCAGCAAACTCTTCTTTATGGCCACCAAGCCGTCGCCATTGGTCGAATAACCTCTGTCGAGCGTTTCGATGTAGACCGTGGCATAGGGCAGCGGCAGGCCTTTCTGATCCGTAACCCTGATCAGGAAATCATCCGTTCCGTTCTGCGACGGATTGGACAAGGCGGGAAGACATGCGGAGAGCGACAGTAATAAAACTACAAAGATGCAACGCATTGTGTGGCATGTATTTTCATCATTCCGGAGCATGGCCGGCAAGAACGGTCCGTTCCGGGTGACAAAAGTACTGCCATCGCACACGGCGTTCAATACCCATTTATTGGTATTGTAAAGAGTGTTCTCCGCTCTGAGATACCTATTTTTGGCGAAAACCATTTGTTTTGAATTTCAAGAGAGCAATACGAATCCGGAATTCACATGCATCAAAATGAGATGCAAAGACTTCAAACGTGGGATGCGCACACTCAGGAAGTGAATATCGGGAAGCTGTAAAAAAGTCTGTTCTGCATACGAAATAAAATATAAACAAGCCTGCCCCGAACCAAACATCGAGGCAGGCTTTTTAGTTTAGTAAATCGTTTTCATCATTGATCTCGGGCTCACTCCCGACCAGCCCTCTTATGC
>JBHAEN010000084.1:0-2539 GCA_041855645.1 Bacteroides sp.
CAATCAAATGGTTAGCTCTAAAATAAGAGCTGAAATAACAGGTTGAGAAAAATAATGAGTTTTTAGAAGTCCCCAGAATTAATTTTGAAAATTTACATCCACACTTAATTCAGGGTGTAAAAGAGGGTATAAATCACATATTCTGCTGATTTACACCCTTGCTTGGCGGAAAGAGAGGGATTCGAACCCCCGGAACCTCGCAGTTCAACGGTTTTCAAGACCGCCGCAATCGACCACTCTGCCATCTCTCCAGATCCTCTATTTAGAATCACTTTCTCATGAAAGCGGTGCAAAGATACGACTTCTTTTTAATTTGACAAGCACTATCGAAAGTTTTTTAGAGAAGACTGTTTCGGTAGAGTCAACCCATAGAGTCAACCGGCAAGTGCAAATTTACCGTTGCGCTTGGTAAAGCCCTTGTTTGGGCGTTGTAAAATTCGGTTCTTTTTGGGGTATTGCATTTCATTTTCGTATGTATCTTTTTTATTGATAAGTCTGTGTATGTGTTGAATTCTGTTCCTTGGGGAATGTATCGCCTGATGAACTTGCCTGTATTGTCTTTGCTTCGTTCAACGAGGGCGAGGATGGCTCTTCGTCCTTCTTTTTCAGTCTCTTATCGACAGTGTTCTCCGAGCGTTTTTCATCGTTCTGTCCTAAAAACAAAGAATATTTGCACTTCTTGGTGGAGGAGCTTATGGCATCCAATGTCAAATTTAATAATAAATGCGGGCTTTGTATCTATGGCGAAAGTCCGTACCTTTGCATTTATAATATAAATATAATGTGTAATTCTTTCAAACTAAAACCTGCCTTAATGAGTGGTCTGATTGTTTGGGCCGCGCTTTTCACTTCGTGTGTGCATGAAGACATGCACATGCCCGACACACCTGACCATACTGTTTATCTTCGCCTCAACCTTCATGCCGATGCGGATGGCAATCGCCTTTCGGTCCATGGACCGACCCCCGTTTTACCCATACCCGCATTGACACGTGCCGTGGACGAGCAAACCATCAACACCGTAGACGTCATTTCCTTTAAAGTTGATCCGAGCGATCCTCTCAATATCCGTAAAGGCGGCTATTTCTACCGTGCGCGCGGTGTCTACGACCCTTCGACACAAATCGTACAGGTACGACTCATCGGCGATGTCAACGAGCAGACACTCGTCGTGCTGGCGAATCTTCGTGAACAGGTCAATACCTTGCAGGCATTCGTCGGTGAAGCCAAAGAACCGGTTCTTGCCCGTCTTCTTCTGCCTTCGTCCGTAGCGCATCAACCGGCTTTCGGAGCGGGTATGGCCATGTGGGGAGAACTGCCGGCGCAACTCATTAACGGCAGTTACGTGTCCACCCCGTCGCAGCCGAAGTCTGTCGACTTGTTGCGGGCCGTGGCCAAGGTGAGCATTCATTGTCCGTCCTCCTATCCGCGCCATTTCTTTTCCGCAATCGAATCTGTGCGTCTGTACAACGGGCGTCGCTCCGGTCGGGCCACTCCGGATAATTACCTCGCTGCCTCCACGGCCGTGGCCGCGCCTACAACGCCGGCCGGTTCGCTTCAACCGCCGGGCACGTTTCATGACCTGATTGGGCCGGGTACTCCGAGCGGCCCCATTACCGAGGGACAAACGGGTGTTTTTTATCTCTATGAAGCCGATAACGCCGCGAGCTATGCCGTTTCCGCACTGCATGCAACTTGTCTTGTGGTGCGCGTGCGATTCTCTTACTATGACGAAGGTAAGCAGTTGATAGGGGCAGGATATCCCGAGACCGGATATTACCGCATCGACTTCAAAGACTACGCCGCGGGGACGGTGTACGACATACTGCGCAATCATCACTATCGCATAGAAGTGGAAAGTGTAGACGGTTTGCCGGCCACCACGGCCGATGAGGCTTACCGGGGCAATCACACCTTGAAATGCCGCGTCGTTCCGTGGAACGATGTACGCGAAACGATGAGGGTCCCCATGTCCAAACGGCTGATCGTCAATACGCGCCATATCGATTTCGGCCGTGGAAACACTCCCCGGAATCTTGTCGTCACCACCGAAAATACGGGCGGATGGCGAATGGATCCGGGCAGTGTCCCCTCGTGGATAATCGTGACGGGAAGCCGGGAAGTGACTACCGATACGCGCACCACGCTAACCATCGTCCCCAACGTTGCCGACCGTGATAACTCCGGCGAACTGATTCTCATGGCCGGTCGTCTGCGCGTGAAGATACGTCTGAGCCAGCGTGGCAACCCCTGACAGAGCGTGTCGGTGGCGAATCTCAGAGTTTCTCTGAGAAAGAATAAAAGAGGAGAGGGGCGGACTGTGTATTCGTCATCCTGTCTCTGTTCACCGTTTATTTCCTTTTGTGGCATAAAATCATTCGTTGGCCTGTACCCGCTTTTTCGTCGGGGTGCAGGCTCTTTTTCGTCGGGCTGCACTCTCTTTTTCGTTTGGGTGCAGACCAACGAATAATTTTGTGCACACGGAGGCCTTGTTCGCTTCGGCGGAAGAAGAGTAATCGATGAATGAAAACGCCGAGGA
>JBHAEN010000085.1:0-2652 GCA_041855645.1 Bacteroides sp.
CACTTGTTTAACGCAAGTTCGATATAAGATTGGAACGTCATCGGTTACCTGTCATTTATGCATCTCGCATCAATGGTGGACTTCTTTCAAAGAAACAGTATGCTGTTATCACCGATGACTTTATGAACATCGCGGTAATCCTTTAAATTGAGTACTATGTGTTTAATATTATGCTTCTAATAATCAGAAGTATATTGCTGAATTGCATAGAGCTTACGTGCGCATATATTTATTCGTTTGCCTGCACCCAAACGAAAGTTTCACTGCACCCGCTTTTTCGTTTGGGTGCAGGCCAACGAAAAAACGGGTGCAGGCCTGCGATTGACTTCATGCACCGAAAAGGGATGTGCGATGAACCCATCGGAACTGACGGATGCACACAATCCCCGTAGTTAAATGAATGCCGGATTATTGCCCGTGCGTCCGAAAGTGCTTACCTTTGCGGGACTAAAGTGAAGCTATGGGAAAGAATAAACTGGCGAAATTCGCCGATATGGCCAACTATCCGCATGTGTTCGAGTATCCTTACTCGGTGGCGGAGAACGTGCCTTTTGAAATGAAGGGAAACTGGAATCGGACTTTCTTCGGGAACGATCATCCCATCGTTCTCGAACTCGGATGCGGAAGAGGAGAGTACGCGGTAGGCTTGGCCAAAATGTTTCCCGAAAAGAATTTCATAGGGGTCGACATTAAAGGCGCGCGCATGTGGTCGGGAGCCACCGAAGCCTTGAACGAAGGCTTGAAGAATGTGGCTTTTCTGCGTACGAATATCGAAATCATCGACCGTTTTTTTGCCGAAGGAGAAGTAAGCGAGATATGGCTCACGTTTTCCGATCCGCAGATGAAGAAAGCTACCAAACGGCTTACCTCGACTTATTTCATGGAACGTTATCGCCGTTTTCTTCGCCCGGATGGCATCATACATGTGAAGACGGACAGCAATTTCATGTTTACCTACACGCGCCTCATGATCGAAGAAAACAATCTGCCGGCGGAGTTCATTACCGAAGACCTCTATCACTCCGGCCGGGCCGATGACATACTCGATATCAAGACATATTATGAACAACAATGGCTCGAACGCGGTTTATTGATTAAATACATCAAGTTTCGCTTGCCCGGAACGGGAGAGTTGCGTGAACCCGACGTGGAAATCGAACTCGATTCTTACCGCAGTTACAACCGCAGCAAACGTAGCGGACTCAAAGCGAAGTGAGACAATCAAGAACAACACCTTTAATTCAAAGAAAAAAGATGACTCTGTATCCTAAATTGATAGAAGACGCGCTGGCCACCGTGCGTTATCCCGGAACGGGAAAGAATCTGGTGGAAGCAGGTATGGTGGCCGACAATATCCGCATAGACGGGATGTCGGTCAGCTTCTCACTGATTTTTGAAAAAAGCACCGACCCCTTTATGCGGTCAATGCTCAAGGCGGCCGAAACGGCCATTCATACCTACATATCGCCCGATGTGCAGGTGGCCATCAGTACCGAAAGCAAACAGGCACCGCGTCCCGAAGTCGGGAAAATGCTGCCCGAAGTAAAAAACATCGTGGGCATTTCTTCGGGGAAAGGCGGAGTCGGAAAATCCACCGTGGCGGCCAATTTGGCCGTGGCTTTGGCCAAGCTGGGGTATCGTGTCGGTCTGCTCGACGCCGATATTTTCGGTCCTTCCGTTCCTAAAATGTTCAGGGTGGAGGATGCCCGTCCTTATCTGGAAGAGGTAGACGGCCGAAACCTGATTGCTCCCGTCGAGAAATACGGAGTCAAACTGCTCTCCATCGGATTTTTTGTCGACCCCGATCAGGCCACGCTTTGGCGCGGAGGCATGGCCAGCAATGCCCTGAAACAGCTTATTGCCGATGCAAATTGGGGCGAACTCGATTACTTCCTCATCGACCTGCCTCCGGGGACGAGCGACATTCACCTTACCATCGTGCAAACGCTGGCCATGACCGGAGCCATCGTGGTGAGCACACCGCAAGCCGTCGCCTTGGCCGATGCGCGCAAGGGAATCAATATGTTTACGAACGATAAGGTCGATGTGCCCATCCTTGGGCTTGTCGAAAATATGGCTTGGTTCACGCCTGCCGAATTGCCCGAGAATAAATACTATATTTTCGGACGAGAAGGAGCCAAGCAGCTGGCCGAACAGATGAACGTTCCTTTGCTCGGGCAGATTCCCATCGTGCAGAGTATTTGTGAAGGAGGCGACAGCGGTATGCCCGTTGCTCTTGACGAAGACAGTATCACGGGGCGCGCTTTCCTCTCGCTCGCGGAGGCTGTGGTACGTCAGGTCGACCGCCGGAATGTCGAAAAGTCACCGACCAAAATTGTGGAAATCACCACCAAGTAATAAGGAAGGAAAAAGCGGATGGCGCAGATTTCACGGTAGCTATGGAAAACCGTGTGTCTGCGCCATCCGCATTTTTGGGAGGGAGGGGGAGGAGAGAGCCGTTCGCTATCGGGAGTTATGTTTGATGAGGTTCATGAACTCCTCACGTGTTTTGGCCTGATTGAATGCGCCGGTGAAATCCGAAGTCGTTGTGATGGAGTTCTGTTTTCCCACGCCGCGCATCTGCATGCACATGTGTTTGGCTTCGATAACCACCATCACGCCCAGCGGATTGAGTGTCTCCTGAATGCACTC
>JBHAEN010000086.1:0-8517 GCA_041855645.1 Bacteroides sp.
ATCCATCTCCTGCCCGGTTCGTCCGGCCAGCCATGCGCCGAGGTGTGTCGCCTCCATGGCTCCCGGCCCTCCGCCGCTGATCATCAGGTATCCGGCTTCGGTGAGTCGTTTGCTGATGGACACAACCTGCCGATACATCGGATCGGTGCGCAACAAACCGTGTCCTCCCATGATGCCTACGACACTTCGCTCGTCGTAGGCCGACAGGAAATCGTGCAATGCGTTGCTCACGGCATGATCGTGCAGTGTGCGAGCCAGTGTTTCTTTAATGTCGACAGCCCTCTTTCCGGCAGCCAGATAATGACGATAGACGTGATGATCAAAACAATTACGATAGGATTCGGGCTTACCCAGACAATAAGCGTCATACAAACAAGAAGGCGAATAAAGGCTGTTTCTGAACACACGGTAAGGAACCTTGAGAGCAGGGAAAACAAGACAATCTGCCCCCATCAGTCGGGAAAGCCTTTCGGGCAGGATGCCTCCGAGAAACAAACAATCTTCAAAACGGGGCGAATCGGCTTCATCGGGACAAACCTCCGTAAAGTCGATATCCTGAAAAGCATAATGCTTCAGCACTTTCTGCTCGCGCAACAGGGCGATGAGCTGTTTGCGGGTTTCTATCTCCACATAATCGGTACGCATATTTTTCACGTCTGTTCTTTACAGTCCGAGTTTCTTGGCCTGTTCCCAGATGGCATCCATCTCGCCGAGTGTCATGTCCTTAAGACTTCTTCCCACCTTGAGGGTATGTTCTTCCAGATAATTGAAACGCCGGATAAACTTTTGGTTCGTGCGCTCCAAAGCATTGTCGGGATTGAGTTTATACAGACGGGCGGCGTTGACGAGACTGAAGAGCAGATCGCCGAATTCGGCTTCGGCCTTATCTTTATCCATTAGGGCTACTTCGGCTTGAAATTCGGCCATTTCTTCCTTCACCTTTTCCCACACCTGTTCGCGCTCTTCCCAATCGAAGCCCACGTTACGCGCCTTATCCTGTATGCGGTAAGCCTTTATGAGCGAAGGCAGCATGGCCGGCACTCCGCTCAACACGGATTGATTGCCGTCTTTCTCCTTCAGTTTCAGTTGTTCCCAGTTTTCCGATACCTGCCCGGCCGTTTCGGCCTTTACCTCTCCGAAAACGTGCGGATGACGGAAAATGAGTTTGTCACAAAGTTTATCGCAAACGTCTTTAATGTCGAAATCACCCGTTTCGGAAGCTATCCGGGCATAGAAAGCCACGTGCAACAACACATCGCCCAATTCCTTGCAGATGTCTTGTTTGTCGTCACGCATGAGTGCATCGCACAGTTCGTAGATTTCTTCAATCGTATTGGGACGCAGGCTCTCGTTGGTCTGCTTCCGATCCCACGGGCACTTCACCCGCAACTCGTCAAGAATGTCGAGGAAACGCCCGAAGGCTTCCATCTGTTCCTGTCTGGTGTGTATCATTATGAGGTTTTTGAAATGAATCGTTACCCGCCGCCGATGCGGCCGACGGAGCTTGCATGTGGCGCAAAGTTAAAAAAAGTTCGTATCTCTTGGTTGTTCCGAACAAACCTTTTATATTTGCCCCGAAAGAAAAAGATACCTCGTGAGAAAAATGATGATACATACAAGTTGGTGGTGGCGCCCGTTACAACTCCTACAGTCGTAAGGGAGCAGTGCTCGCGTGTCCGTATCACTCTCACATCATCAGAGAATAATCTATCACAGAAGCCCTGTCGCAACTTGCGGCGGGGCTTCTGTCTTATTATCAACGAAACCACAAAAAAGAAATGACTCATGAAAACTTTCGCTATTGACTCCGACGGATATTACGGTGAATTCGGCGGAGCATATATCCCGGAAATTTTACACCGATGTGTGAGCGAGTTACAGGCCGTTTATAGCGAAGTAATAAACAGCGAATCGTTCAAGAGGGAGTTTGAGGCGTTGCTGCGCGACTACGTGGGACGCCCCTCGCCCTTATACCTTTCGAAGCAGCTGTCCGAACGTCACGGCGGAAGAATTTACCTGAAACGAGAAGACCTCAACCACACGGGAGCGCACAAAATCAACAACGCCATCGGTCAGATTCTGCTGGCAAGGCAGATGGGCAAGAAACGCATCATCGCCGAAACGGGAGCCGGACAGCATGGCGTGGCCACCGCCACCGTATGCGCGCTGATGCAGATGGAGTGCGTGATCTACATGGGAAGACTCGACGTGGAAAGACAACGTGTCAACGTGGAAAAGATGAAAATGCTGGGTGCAACCGTGGTTCCCGTAGATTCGGGCAACATGACGCTGAAAGATGCCACCAATGAGGCCATACGCCACTGGTGCAGTCGGCCGGCTGACACGTACTACCTCATCGGTTCTACGGTGGGGCCTCATCCCTACCCCGACATGGTGGCACGACTGCAATCGGTCATTAGTGAAGAAACGGGCCGACAGTTGATGCAAAAGGAAGGGCGCTCACATCCGGATTACCTCATCGCCTGCGTGGGAGGAGGGAGCAACGCAGCAGGAACGCTTTATCATTACTTGGACGACGATCGCGTGAAAATCATCTTGGCCGAAGCCGGAGGAGAGGGTATCGACAGCGGGCGAACAGCCGCCACTCTGCATAAGGGCAGACCGGGCATCATTCACGGTGCGCGAACCTACGTCATTCAGAATGAAGACGGGCAAATCGAAGAACCCTACTCCATTTCAGCCGGGCTGGACTATCCGGGTGTAGGACCTCTGCATACTCATTTGGTTCGGGAAGGGCGAGCCCGCGTGCTTGCCGTGAGCGACGATGAGGCACTCGAAGCTGCCCTCGATCTGACCCGCACGGAAGGCATCATCCCCGCATTGGAATCGGCGCACGCACTGGGTGCCCTGCGAAAGTTGGAATTCCGTTCCGATGAGATCGTCGTGCTCACCCTTTCGGGCAGAGGCGACAAAGACATGGAAACATACTTGAACCATCGTCGTAAGAAAACACTCTCCGAAGAATCGTCTTTCTCCAAAGGGGGAAGAACGGGAGAAGGATAAGGTTTATTTGTCTTCTGCATTCATCCCTACCAATCGCATATAATCAAGACTACAAGCAAATGAAAACATTCACTTACACCACCCTCAGCAAAAAGGTTTTGGGCGACATGCACACACCCGTAAGCATTTACCTAAAGGCGCGCGACATGTTTCCGCAATCGGCCCTGTTGGAGAGTTCCGACTATCAGGCGGGAGAGAACTCGCGCTCGTTCATCGCCCTCTGCCCACTGGCCGAGATAGGAATCAACAGCGGCACGGTAACGACACGCTTCCCCGACGGTTCGCATCACGAAGCCTCACTCTCCGCCTCGTTCACGGTGGCGGAAGCCATCAATGGTTTCATCGGTCGTTTCCGCATCGACGGCCCCGACAGCGAAGCCTGCGGACTGTATGGATATACGACGTTCAACGCTGTTCGCTACTTCGAGAACATCCCCATCAAAGAAAGTCACGACGCGGAGAATGACGCCCCCGACCTGCTATACATCCTCTACAAGTACGTCATCCTCTTCAACCATTTCAAAAACGAACTTACGCTGATCGAAATGCTTGCTCAAGGCGAAGAGAGTTTTCTACCTTCCCTTGAAGCCATATTGGAAGACCGCAACTACGCTTCGTACGACTTCAAGCCCACCGGCCCCGTGACCTCCACCATCAGCGACGAACAGCATCGGGCCAACGTTCGCGAAGGCATAGCTCGATGCTTGCGCGGCGATGTTTTCCAGATTGTACTGTCCCGACGCTTCGTCCAACCTTTCAGCGGCGACGACTTCAAAGTCTATCGTGCCCTGCGTAGCATCAATCCCTCTCCCTACCTGTTTTACTTCGACTTCGGAGGTTATCGCATCTTCGGGTCCTCGCCCGAGACCCATTGCAAAATCAAAAACGGCGAAGCCATTATCGACCCCATCGCCGGAACCACCCGACGAACAGGCGATGCGAGAAAAGACAATGAACTGACGGAAGCCCTGCTGGCCGACCCGAAAGAAAACGCCGAACACGTGATGCTGGTCGACCTCGCGCGAAACGACCTGTCGAGAAGCTGTCACGACGTACGCCTGGCCTTCTACAAAGAACCTCAATATTACAGTCACGTCATCCACCTGGTCAGTCGTGTGCGCGGAACTTTGAACGAGGGAGTCGATAAAATAAAAGCTTTCATCGACACCTTTCCCGCAGGAACATTGAGCGGAGCACCCAAAGTGAGAGCCATGCAGCTCATCAGCGAAATCGAACCCCATAACCGCGGAGCCTACGGAGGCTGCATCGGGTTCATCGGAATGAACGGAGAGCTGAATCAGGCCATAACCATCCGTACTTTCGTGAGCCGTAACAACGAACTTTGGTTTCAGGCCGGAGGAGGAATCGTGGCAAATAGCAATGACGAATACGAACTACAGGAAGTGAACAACAAACTCGGCGCGCTGAAGAAAGCCATCGACATGGCAACCACGCTGAAAAACTAACATAAAAAAAGGAAAACATCATGACTCAAACAGACAAAATATTGTTGCTGGACAATTACGATTCGTTTACCTACAATCTGTTGCATACCGTCAATGAAATCGGCACGGGAGCACAAATTGAAGTGCGGCGCAATGACCGCATCGACCTCGACGAAGTGGAACGTTTCGACAAAATCATCCTTTCGCCCGGTCCGGGCATTCCCGAAGAAGCCGGCTTGTTACTCCCCATCATTCGTCGTTATGCCCCCACCAAACGGATACTCGGCGTTTGTTTGGGGCATCAGGCCATCGGCGAAGCCTTTGGAGCAAGGCTGGAAAACCTGACGGAAGTGTACCACGGACTACAGACACCTGTCGACATTCTTTGCCCCGAAGGGCTTTTCGAAGGACTGGAACATGAGATTCAAGTCGGACGTTACCATTCGTGGGTGGTTAGCCGAGCAGGCTTTCCGGCCTGCCTTGAAATTACCGCCGAAAGCCGCGAGGGGCAAATCATGGGGTTGCGTCATCGTACCTTCGATGTCCACGGCATCCAATTTCACCCCGAATCCATACTGACGCCGCAGGGAAAAACCATCATCCGCAACTTTTTACTTCACTAATTCGTCGAACTCATGAAACAAATTCTTCATAAACTCTTCGGGCATCAATACCTCGATCGAGACGAAGCCCGAATCATTCTGCAAAACATCGCGGCAGGACAATACAACGAAGCGCAAACCGCCTCGCTCATCACCGTATTTCTGATGCGCAACATCTCCGTCGAAGAACTCTGCGGATTTCGCGACGCCTTGCTCGAACTGCGCGTTCCCATCGACCTGAGCGAATACACTCCCATCGACATCGTGGGGACGGGAGGCGACGGCAAGAACACGTTCAACATCTCTACGGCAGCTTGCTTCACGGTGGCGGGAGCCGGATACCCGGTGGCGAAACACGGCAATTACGGCGCCACTTCCGTAAGCGGATCCAGCAACGTCATGGAACAGCACGGCGTACGTTTCACGGCTGATGTCGACCACCTGCGCCGTTGCATGGATCGGTGTCGCTTCGCCTATCTGCATGCTCCGCTGTTCAATCCCGCACTGAAAGCGGTGGCCTCCGTACGCAAGGCTTTGGGCGTGCGCACGTTTTTTAACATGCTGGGGCCGCTGGTCAATCCCTCACTGCCGGCCTATCAGTTGCTGGGTGTCTACAACCTGCCGTTGCAAAGGCTTTACACGTATTGCTGCCAGCGTGCCGGCACACCGTTTGCCATCGTACACAGCCTCGACGGATACGACGAAATTTCGCTGACCGACGCCTTTAAGGTGTCGACTCCCCGACACGAGAAAATCTACACCCCCGAAAGCCTCGGACTGTCGCGCTGCAAGGAAGAAGAGCTGAACGGAGGCGATACCCCCGAAACGGCCGCCCGCATTTTCCGTCAAGTACTCGAAGGCACAGCTTCCGAGGCCAAGAAGAATGCCGTCATGGCTAACGCAGCCTTTGCCATCCGCGTAGTCTGTCCGCAGAAATCGCTCGAAACCTGTCTTGCCGAAGCCCGCGAATCGCTCGAAAGCGGAAAAGCGTTGGACGTGTTCCGCCGATATGTCACCCTCAACTCTTGATACCGCCATGAAAGACATACTTTCGGAAATCATCGCCAACAAGCGTTTCGAGATAGATTTTCAGCAACGCTCCGTCCCGACGGAACAGCTGCAAGATGCGGCACAAGGCTGCACCTCTCCCACCCGTTCGATGAAACAAGCTCTGCAAGAATCGTCCACGGGAATCATTGCCGAGTTCAAACGACGTTCGCCCTCGAAAGGATGGATACACGAAACGGCCGCTCCCGAAACCCTGATTCCCGCATACGAGGAGGCGGGAGCCTCGGCAATCTCCATCCTCACGGACGAAAAATTCTTCGGAGGAAACCTGCGCGACATCCGTATGGCAAGGCCTTTGACTCGGATACCCATCTTGCGGAAAGACTTCATCGTAGATGTCTATCAGCTCTACCAAGCCCGGATAGTGGGGGCCGACGCCGTGTTGCTCATCGCCGCCGCACTCTCGCCCGAACAATGCCACAAGCTCACGGAGCAAGCCCATGAGCTGGGCATGGAAGTCTTGCTCGAGATACACAGCCCCGACGAGCTGGACCGCATCACTCCGCAGACGGACATGATCGGGGTGAACAACCGGCATCTGGGAACATTTTTCACGGACGTGAATACCTCGTTCTACCTGTCGGGGCTATTGCCCGAAGACATTACGCGGGTGTCGGAAAGCGGCATCTCGGAGGCTTCGACCGTAAAGCGTCTTCGTCAAATGGGATTCCGCGGCTTCCTCATCGGAGAAACTTTCATGAAAACCGAAAAACCGGCCGACACCCTGCGACGGTTCATCAACAGCATCGAGCGGGAGGAAACATGATAAAAGGAAAATTGATCAAAGTCTGCGGCATGCGCGAACCCGACAACATACGAGACGTGGAAGCCTTGGAGGAGGTCGATCTCATCGGTTTCGTTTTTCATCCCCGTTCGCCGCGGCGGGTCGATGAAATACCGAGTTTCCTTCCCGCCCGCGCCCGTCGGGTCGGTGTCTTCGTCGACGCCGCTCAGGAGGAAATTTTCCGTACGGCACACCGCTTCGGGCTGCACGCCATACAGCTTCACGGAAACGAGTCGCCCGCCTGCTGCCAAGCTTTGAGACAACGGGGATGGCAAGTCATCAAGGCTTTCGGCATCGCAGAGGAGAAAGATCTGAAACCGACGGCCGACTACGACGAATGCTGCGACCTGTTGCTCTTCGACACGCGTACGCCCGCATACGGAGGCTCCGGAAAAGCCTTCGACCGACGTGTGCTCAGGGCCTACGAAGGGCGCACTCCTTTTCTGCTCAGCGGAGGCATTTCGCCCGACAGCATCGATGAATTACACTCTTTCGAGCACCCCCGTTGCGCCGGTTACGACCTGAACAGCCGTTTTGAGCTATACCCCGGACGAAAAAACACGGAAAGCCTGCGACGCTTTCTGTGTGCCCTCGGTTCCTGATGCACTTTTTCATCCATTCATATCCCGCAAACATGATAAACAGAATCAACCAACTCTTCCAAAACAAGCCCAAAGACTTGTTGTCCATTTACTTTTGTGCCGGAACTCCCGACGCCGACGGCACGGCCGATGTCATACGCACACTGGCCCGCGAGGGGGTCGACATGATCGAAATCGGTATCCCTTTCAGCGATCCGATAGCCGACGGCATGGTCATTCAACAGGCCTCCACACAAGCTTTGCGCAACGGGATGTCACTGCGCACGCTATTCTCGCAGTTGGCCGCCATCCGCAACGACGTACACATTCCGCTGATCCTGATGGGCTATCTCAACCCCATCATGCAATACGGATTCGAGGCGTTCTGCCGACAGTGTAACGCCTGCGGCATCGACGGCGTCATTATTCCCGATCTCCCTTTTCGAGATTATCAGTCGACCTACCGCGACATAGCCGCACGCCACAACCTGCACATCATCATGCTCATCACTCCCGAAACGTCGGACGAACGCATCCGCTCCATAGACGCGCACACCGACGGATTCATCTATATGGTTTCGTCGGCAGCCACAACCGGTGCGCAAGACGACTTCGACGCGAAGAAAGAAGCCTACTTCCGTCGCATTTCAGAAATGAAACTCAAAAATCCCCTGATGGTGGGTTTCGGAGTATCCAACCGGTCCACCTTCACTTCAGCCTGTCGTTACTCTTCGGGAGCCATCGTGGGCAGCCGCTTCGTCAGCCTCCTCGAAGAAACCGGAAATCCGCTCACGGCCATCCGCCGGTTGAAACAAGACCTGAAAGCAGATGCGGATTGCGAACATCCGCTTGGGTAAGCGCGACGGAACACCCCGGGAAAGGATTGGCTTGCAGAATTATCCACAATATTTTGTGCCGCGATGAACGATTGGCGTAAAACTGCACAAAACTAATTGTCAAGCTCCCATTTCCAACCGCAAATCGTGCACAAAATTATTCGTTGGTCTGCACCC
>JBHAEN010000087.1:0-9310 GCA_041855645.1 Bacteroides sp.
ACGTCTGAAACACGCGCATTTCAGATGTCAGACACGTGCATTTCAGACGTCAAGTGCACGCAGTTGTCGCGTGAATTGCACGCGATTCGGAAAACGAGGAAAAACATGTAAAAAAAAATGCCCGTAAACTCATCAGGCGGCATATACCCCGATCGGTGAACTTCGATGAGTTTGCAGATGAGAAAATCGGGAGGATTCAAAAGAAAACAAACGGAAGACAAAACTTGAAATCAAAACACCTCAAGATGAGTTTTACAGAGGAAACAACGAATTTTGCACTTGGCGGTTGGCTCTGCGGCCGTTTCTTTTTCGACTTTCTTCTGCAAAAAATAAGAGGCGGGAGGGACTAAAAGGAGGTCGCTTTCGTAGTACTATTCGATACAAAGACAAATAAAGCGTTAATACTGAATGAAACGTATGAAGAGTTTATTGATTGTTGGAAAAACAAATGTTCTCCGCTCTGTACTGTTTCTCCTGCTTACGGCAACGGGGTTGACTTTGCAAACGCTGCACGCGCAGGATGCGCAGCGGCAGCGAATCGACCTGACGTGTGACAAGGAACCCATGCCGGCCGTGTTGAAACAGATAGAGCGTTTGTCGCGCTTCAAGGTGTTGTTCACCTACAACGAAGTGCAACATTTCAATGTGACGTTGAACCTGAAGTCGAAAACCGTCGAGGAAGTGATGCAGGCCGTAGTGGCTCCGTTTCCGCTGACGTTCAAGATGGACGGACAGTACATCACGGTGTCCTTGGTCAAGCAGCAAAGTGCGCAAATCACGGGAACAGTGATCGACACCTCGGGAGAACCGCTCATGGGAGTGCACATCCGGACGGACGACGAGGCCGTGGCGGGAACCACCGACATGGACGGTAAGTTCTCCATCGCCGTCCCCGCGGGAAAGCGCATCAAAGAGGTGCGTTTCTCCTACATCGGAATGAAGAACCTCACGCTGCCTTACACCGGGAAACCTCTGAAAGTTACGATGGACTACGATGCCCATACGGTGGAAGAGGTGGTGGTCACCGGTATCTTTCAGCGCAAGAAAGAAGGTTTCACGGGATCGGCCAACCGCATGTCGGGCGATGAGGTGCGCAAGCTGACTTCGGGCAATGTGCTCAATGCCATACAGTTGCTCGACCCCGGATTCCGTATGGGCGACAACCGCATATCGGGCTCCAACCCCAACTCCATTCCGGATTTCAACATGCGGGGACAATCGAGCATGGGCGACTACTCCACGGACGAAACCGTAATCATGCGCGGCGACATCGACACGCGCCCCAATCAGCCGCTCTTCGTGCTGGACGGTATCATCGACGTGGGCGTGTCGAAGATTATCGACCTCGATCCCGCGCAAATCGAAAGCGTGACGCTCTTGAAAGACGCCGCGGCCATGTCGATCTACGGTTCCAAAGCCTCCAACGGCGTGGTGGTGGTCGAAACCAAAGCACCCGAGGCGGGCAAGTTGCGGGTGACTTACAACGGAAACTATAAGATACAATATCCCGATCTGACGGACTACGACTTGCTTAATGCCGCCGAAAAACTCGAACTGGAGAGGCGGGCCGGCTATTACGATCCCTTCGGAAGCGACGAAACGATTGTGAATCGCTATAACAATTACCGGCATAAGCTGCTCGAAGTGCAACGCGGCGTGAACACCTACTGGCTGTCGCAACCCCTGCAAACGGCTTATGTGCACCGCCACGGGATCAATCTCGAGGGAGGCAACGAAGCCCTGCGCTATAAACTCTATGCCGGACTCAATCAGGCTCCGGGCGTGATGAAGGGGACGGGAGTCTATGGCAAAAGCGTGAGTCTCGACATTCGCTACCGCTACAAAGGGCTTCTCATCAGCAACATTGCTTATGTGGACCAGACTTCGTCCGACCGTACCTCGCCCTACGGCAGCTTCCGCGAGTATGCGCAAATAAATCCTTATTATCGCATCACCGACGCCGACGGCCGGCTGTTGCGTTATCTTGAGCGCGCGGTGGCCACGGGGACCGAAACGGCCGGCATGACGGTGGGCAATCCCATGTACAATACGCAGTTCAATCTCTTCGACCGCAATACCTCGTTCGCGGTGCGCGATGCCTTCCGTGCCGAATATTCGGTTTTGGAGAACCTGCGCCTCTCCATGGATTTCACGGTGAGCAAGAGCGTGGCCGACCTCAACCAGTTTAAACCGGCCGGACATACGGACTTCATCAACGTGGCCGACCTCAACCGCCGTGGTTCCTACCTGTGGCGCAACACCTCGTCGGACAGTTACGAACTGGCTTTCACGGTCAATTATAATAAGGTGTTCCGGGATAAACATGTGCTTTCGGCTTTCGGGCGTTACAGCGTCAGCGAAAGCAAGAGCCGCAGTGCCGGAGCCAATGTGACGGGATTTCCCAACGATAACATGGACGAAGTGTTTCTGGGCTCCACCGTGCAAAATGTTCCGGGAACCGAGAGCACGAGCCGATCGTTCGGAGGCGTGGCGACGTTGAGCTACACGTACAATCAGCGTTATGCCGCCGATGCCAATATCCGCTTGGACGCCTCCTCGCAGTTCGGACGCAACAACCGCTACGCGCCCTTCTGGTCGGCGGGTGTGCGTTGGAATGCCGACAAGGAGTCGTTCGTCAGGAAGCTCGGCCTTTTCGACGAGCTGGTGCTGCGTGCCACTTACGGCATTACGGGAACCCAAGGCTTTTCCTCCTATCAGGCTTTGCAGATGTACACGTATGCCAACAGCATGCGCATCTATCAAGGCTCGGACGTGGTGGGGACGCTGCTCTATGGCATGGGTAATCCCGACCTGAAATGGCAGACGACCAATGCTTTCAACCTCGGACTCAATTTCAACATGTTCCGTCGCGTCTTCAGCGGGCGTTTGGAGTATTACTACAAACTCACTCACAACACGGTGCTCGACTATTCGCTGGCGCCTTCCGTGGGTTTCAGCAGCATCAAGGAGAATCTGGGAAACATCAGCAACGAAGGATACGAGTTCACGCTGCGCGTAATGCCGTATAACAACTTGCAGAAGCAGATGAATTTCAGCTTCGTGGTGAACGGCAGCCACAATAAAAACACCATACGGAAAATATCTAACGCCATGCGCATACGGAATCAGGAGCAACTCGAGGAGCAGCCCGACAACCCCAACGCCCTGTCGCGTCCGCTGCCTCGCTATGAAGAGGGCTATTCGCAATCGATGATTTGGGCCGTTCGTTCGTTGGGCATCGACCCCATGAGCGGGCGTGAGGTGTTTCTCAATCGCAACGGCGAGCGCGTGAGCGAATGGAATCCCGTAGACATGGTTCCCGTGGGCGATACGGAACCGAAGCTGATCGGTACGCTCAGTGCCAATTTCAACTGGCGCGGATTGAGCGTGAACCTGGCCGCCCGCTACCGTTACGGCGGACAATACTACAACAAAACGCTTGTGGACAAGGTGGAGAATGCCAACCTCATCTACAACGTCGATCGCCGCGCCTACACCGATCGCTGGCTGAATGTAGGCGACGAGGCGCTCTTCAAGGCCGTGACGCGCGACGTGAACGGTTCGCAAACGAAGGCCAGCACACGCTTCGTCATGGATAACAACGAGCTGGTGTTCAACACCGTTTCCCTGCAATATCGCTTTGAACAACGGCGTGAGAAGTTCTTGAGCAAGTACGGACTGAGCACGGCCACCGTGGGCGTTTATCTGGAAGACCTCTTTCACTGGTCGACCATCAAGCAGGAGCGCGGCATCGATTATCCCATGTCGCGTCAGGTTTCCATGTCACTTAACTTAACTTTTTAAGCCGTTTTTGAAATGAAAAAGATCATATACACCCTCTTCATGGTTTGCCTTCTGAGCGGTTGCGACGACTGGCTCGATGTGAAACCCAAGACGCACGTAGACGAAAAAGAACTGTTCAAGAACGAACAAGGATTCAAAGAAGCCCTCACGGGTATTTACATCGGAATGTCGAGTCCGAATCTTTATGGAAAAGAGTTGACCTACGGATTGATGGACATTCTGGCCCAACGTTACGATAACGGTCAGAACCCCAATGCCCGTTATGACGATGCCTCGATGTGGTACGTCTACCCATCGACCCGTACCGAGGGCTACACCGAGAGCTTTTGGAAAGACACCTATACGCTCATTGCCAACCTCAACAACCTGTTGCGCAACATCGACGAGCGGGGCGATCTTATCCTCACCGCGGGCTATCGTGAAATCATACGGGGCGAGGCCTTGGCCTTGCGCGCTTTTCTGCATTTCGATCTCTTGCGCATGTTCGGCCCCATCTATGCCGCCAATCCTTCTTCGCCGTCCATCCCCTATCGTACGGCTTTCGATCGTGCGGAAAAACAGTTGATGCCGGCCAACGAGTTAATCGATTATCTCATTGCCGATTTGGCGGAAGCCGAACGACTGCTGGAGAACGATCCGATGAACATCTCCTTCCCGGCCGATGTGGCCGAAGGCAGCTTCCTCAGCAACCGCTTCAATCGCATGAACCGATATGCCGTCAAGGCGCTGTTGGCCCGTGTCTATTTGTGGAAAGGCGATAAAGCCAATGCAATGGCGAAAGCCGCGGAGGTTATCGAGGCGCGGCGCGGAAACGGCCGGATGTTTACGCTGGTTACGGACAATACACAGGACAAACTGGGTTCGACCGAGTTGATTTTCGCCATTCACGCAGATCCCAAGACCTTTTCGGAACAGGTGGAGAACGACTTCAAACTGTCGTCGTGGAGCTACTACGTGATCATGAACGTGGAGAAGTTCCACCGTATTTTCAACACTGCCGTCGACGGATTGAACGATATGCGCATCAAAGAAGGGGCCGGATTCGATGTCAGTCCCTCCGGAGCCGTGACGTTGAAGTATAGCCAGAAAGATTTGCGCTCGCCCGTATTGAAAAACATCGTACCTTTGATCCGCCTTTCGGAAATGTATTACATCTTGGCCGAATGTGCCGAGGATCTGGAGTCGGCAGCGCGCGACCTCTCCGTCGTACGCACGGCTCGGGGAATAGAAACGGTGAGTTTCGCGAGTGAAGGCGAGCGGAGAGATCAGTTGGAAAAGGAATATCGCAAGGAGTTTTACGGCGAAGGCCAGTTGTGGTATTTCTACAAACGGCTGGGCTATGCGACTTTCCTGCACTGTCCGCTGGCGAATATGAAGGAAGACAATTACCGTTTCCCCATTCCCGACGACGAAATTATTTTGGGTAATATAAACAGATGAGCAACCGATGAAAAAGACTACCTATATTATATATGGCCTTTTGCTGTGCAGCCTGTTTATGGCTGCGGCCTGCAGCCAATACGAAATCGAGCCGTTTACGGCCGGTCGCGGCATCAACTTTGTGAAGTACAACATGTTCTACAAAGAGTATAAAGATAGCTATAAAGAACTGGAAGAAGAACACAATTTCTTTGTCGACTATGCGGGAGAGAAAGGCTGGGAAGCAGACGAACACGTTTTCGCCGTCGGGGTGAAGCTCGAAGGCCGCTTCAGCGATGATTCGATAAAAGTGAAATTCAAGTTGTTGCCGGTGGAGGGATACGAAATGCCCGTGTTGGAAGTGCCCGATTCGTGTGTGATCAATCCGCGCGAGAGTCAGAACTACATCAGAATCGTTTGCAAGAAACCCGAAGTGTATGACCGGGTGTACAAAGCTCGTCTCGTATTCGACTATGCTGCCTCCGGTCTGGTGCCCGGAACCAAAGAGCGGCAGGAATATCTCATCACCGCTTCCGACGCTTCGGACTGGAAAGGAATGGATGTGGCCAACGAGGAAGAGTGGAACAGTGCTTATGCCCATGTTTTGGGCAATTACGGACCGATGAAGGCACGTTTCATCTTGGTTTCGTTCGGGGGAAAAGGGTATCCGGGCTTTCGGAAGAGTTATGCGGACATCGGGCGCGAGTATGCGGCCACCAAGCAAGGGAACGGCTTTAACGGGTATATGCAGAAAGCCATTCTCAGCTACTTCTTGGAGTTATATAAAACCGAACATGGCGGGCCGTTGACCGAACCCGACGGTACGATTGTGAAATTTAATTTCTAACGCAAACGACATGTAGTTATGAAACGAATCAACCGACTTCTTGGCTTTGTCTTGGCTCCGGTGTTTTTCACCGCCTGCTACGAAGACAAAGGAAACTATGAATACAGAACCGATGTGCACGACATTGCCGTCACGCTGAAAAGGGTGCACAGTCTGCATAAGAAACACGAAAAGATGACCTATACCATCACTCCGGAAGTAACCACGGTCGATGGCGACAAGTCTTCTTTGGAATACCTGTGGTTGCTGTTGCGTGCCGACGGAAGGATGGATACGCTTAGTGTGGCCGAAACAGCCACATTGGAGATCGATCCCCAATCGCCCGACTATGCCGAGCAGTACAGCCTGCGCTTTTATGTAACCGACACCCGCACCAACGGGGTTACCATGGCTCCCACGCGGGTGGAACTCATCAAGCCCTACGCCTATTCATGGCTGGTGCTGCACGAGGACGACAATCATGCCGAATTGGGCACGGTGGAATATTTGTCGGAAGGAATCAGGGTGACTCCTCGGGCATATAGCGATGAGCAGGGAAAGAGCATGGTCGGGCTTCCGGTGAATCTGACCGTGGTGAAAAATGACGTAAAGACCGAGGGCTGGGGATTGAATTCCTTCTCGCAAATCTTCGTCACAACGACCGATACGATTGATTCGGGCTTGCTCGATCAGACCAATCGTTTCAAAAAGATTCTTTCTTGGGAAGAGATGATACATCCGGATCAATTGGCCGACATCGACTTCGCGAATATGTCTTTGGCCGGAGGCGATGAAGGATTGCTGGCCTGCTCAAAGGGCAATGTCTTCCGCAATCGCTCCACCAGCTTGGCCATGTTCCGCATGAATCCTGCTTCTTCGTTGACGGGCGCGTATGAAATTTCACACGTCATCACCAATTTCGGAACTTTCGGCTTGGGATATGACAGGGTGGGTTGCCGCTTCATGGCCCTTGTTTATGGTTTTACCACTTGGAACGGACTTAAAGTGCCTGTCGTGCGGAATGCCGGAACTTTTTCTCCCGTGGCCAATAAAGCCGAAAACGCCGTGGATCCGGCCAATATTCCGGCCGACCACCAAATCATTCGTCTCCTGAACGGCTATCGTTATAGCACGGCCAATCCCGGAGCGAATCACAAGTACTCCGTCTATGCCTATGCGTTGGCTCCGGGAGGCAAATCGCATGTTTATGTCTTGCGTTATTATGGGGCTTTTACGGCTTTGGCTGCCAGCGGTCCGTCGCTCCCTTATCATTATGAATTCGATACTCCCGCGGGAGTCACGGAAAATACGCCGATGACAACCAGCTTCGAGTACAATAACATCCTGTTCTATGCTCACGGCAACAAGGTCTATCGTCTCGACTTCTCCACCGGTGCGACCGGTGTGATCTACACTCATGAAGATGCGGGAGCCGAAATCGTTTCCTTGAAGATGGCTGTCGAAGGATATACGGAAACGGGCATCAACTTCACGGGGTCGGCCACTTACGGACACCCTTATGCGCGTTGCCTGGGCGTGGGTGTAAACACCTCCGACGGCAAGGGAGAAATAGTGGTGTTGCAACTGAACACGGCGGGCAAGGTGGATGAGGATAAGAAGTACCCGTCGACTCAGGTGTACAAAGGTTTTGGAAAAATAACCGGAATAGACTTCATCTAATCCGTGCGAAAGCGATGCGGGACATGCTTTCGACAATAACTCTGAACTTAAAACAGTAAGCAAAATGAAAAAAGAACAAAGAAAGAAAAGAATCTTCCTTGGCACGGCAATTCTCTTGTCGCTCCTGTCGGTAACGGCGGGTGCTACGGACAAAATTCACCTGAAAGGACAACTCATCGGTATGGGGACTAACCGTGTGCCGTTGGCTTACAACGGGGCCGCGGCTTCGTTGGGCAACAGCCGCGACATGGTGTTGCACACCGATGGCGAAGGTCGTTTCGATACTGTGTTGACGGTTAAGCAACCCACTTATTACAGAATATTCCGCAACACCCTTTACCTTACTCCGGGCGACGACCTGACGCTGAAAATAACCGCCGACCAAAACGAAGCAACGTTCAGCGGGCGCGGGGCGGAAGCCAATACCTACCTGAAAGGACGACTTTTCCCGCATGCCGGTTCTTTCATCAATGGCGGACAACTCTTGAAGAACAGTCTTGAAACCACTCGTGCGGCCATAGACAGTGCCATGCAGGTGCGTTTGCAGGAGTTGGAAGCATTGCAAGGAGTTACGCCCGAATTTAAGGACATGGAGCGCATGCGCATCAAAGCCGATTGGCTCAACAGCTATATGTACTATCCTGCGTATGCCAATATGTATGCCCAAAGTCGCGGAATACCGGAATTGGCCGTTCGGGACATAAAGGTTTTCTACGCCGGACTGACGGCGGAGGCACGCCCGTTCGTCCGGGAAATGAACGACGATCGTTACCTCGATGTGGAGGTGGTGAGAAACGTATGGGCGGAACTGATCAGTACGCCGCAACACTACGCCGGATGGACGGAAGGGCTGACGTTTACGCCGCGTGCCCGGGAACTGGTGGATGCGGCTCAATGGCTTATCAACATTCGTCAGAACAATACGGCCGAAGAACTGGCGAATGCCAAAAACTTTGCCGCTTCCATGAAGTATCAAGACTTTCAGGCCGAAGTGAACCGAAAGATAGAACAAGCCGACAGACTGATCAGAAAAGAGGCCATCGACTTTGAAATTACGGGTGTCGACGATACGAAGCATCGCCTGAGCGACTTTCGCGGCAAGGTAATCTACATCGACTTCTGGGCGACGTGGTGCGGTCCTTGTCTGCAACAATCGCCTCACTTTGAAGCGTTGGCCGCACAGTTTGAAGGGCGCGACGTGGTGTTTTTGCCCGTTTCGACCGATGTCAACCGGAAAGCGTGGTCGCGTTATCTTTCCTCGCATCCGAAGAAACTCGTGCAATACAACACCACCGACGCTGCCGTGCGCGAATCGTGGGCCATCACGCATATTCCCCGCTTTGTGATCATTGATAAAGACTTCCGGATTGTCGATGCTTATGCGCCGTCGCCTTCCGATCCGAAGGCGAAAGCCATGCTGGAGGAACTGTTGAAATAAATTTCGGAATCATTTCTCCCTTCTGTATCCCCTTTGCCGGAAAGCGTTATGCGTCTTTCCGGCATTTTTTTTGTTGTCTGCTAAAAGCGTGAAGTCTTGAGCATATCCCATCTCTTTGGAAAAGCCAAACCTCTGCTTGAGCG
>JBHAEN010000088.1:0-15804 GCA_041855645.1 Bacteroides sp.
CCGAAAATGACGAACAGTAGGCGTTTTCAAATTCGATTTCCGAACTTTCCGATGTTCGGACGATAATCTTTCGATGTTCGGAATCGGATTATAGGATGTTGAAGAACAGAATGTGTACCGGTTTCTTATATGGCAACTTCGAAAGTCATGAGAGGAATCCGCGGCCTATTCTTCACCGCGCCAGAGGTGTTTTCTCAAGTCGACGCCCTTGTCGTCGGGTTTCAGGTCGATGCCTTCTGTCCGCAACAACGCGCGTTGTTCTTCCCAACCGGCAACGAGCCTTCCCGAAGCATGCACTACCCGATGGCAGGGGAGTTTGAGCGAAGCGGGAGTTTCCCGCAACACACGACCCACGAGTCGGGCACATTGGGGTACGCCGAGCCATAGGGCGATCTGCCCATAGGTACTGACCCTGCCTGCGGGAATCTGAGCCACGATTTCATATACCTGACGGCGAAAATCGGGCGTGAGCGAAATTACTTTTTGAGGTACTCCTCGATGTCTTGACAAATCCATTGATACTGGTAGAGACTCTTGTAGGTGACGTGCCTTTTCAGCATAATATCCACACTGACCAGACTGTTTTCATATCCCGTAAGTTCGTTGCGGAATTGCGCATTATGCGCTGCCAGACGCTTGATTTCGTACTCGCGTTCGCGGCGCAATGCCGTGCAAATGGGGTTCAGCAACTTCATGACGACATTGTCCATCAGGTGATGGCCTTGTATGTACAGGTATGTTGTTTCGGGAGTCAGTCCCAATCGTTCCAGCGAAGTGCGAAGTTCTTCCACTTCGCCCACAAGATTCGGGAATCGTCTGTTCAAGTCTTCAAGTTTCCGTTGCACCTGTCTTTTGACGTTGTTGAGGCTTTGTTCGGGTCTTTTCAGATTGATTTCCTGCAAGGTGGTACAGGCATGAAACTCGTGCATGGGGAAAGTGTTCGTGTCGCGATGCCTGTAAAAGCGGATATTCCACAGAAACAGCGGATAGATGATTTCGGAGTAGCTGCGCAGATAAGCATTGAAATCAAGAATGGAGCGGTCGTTCAACGTGGCTTGCACGCACACTTCGTGCAGACTGTCGGCGTAGCAATGAAAGTTTTCGATGGCGTAAACGTAGGTCTGGAAAATGTAGGGATTCGCGTTGATCTTGTGAGACGTTTCCGTTGCACCTTGCAACAGAAAGTCATAATCGCTGTCCACGCAGGCAATCAATTCCTTGCCCAGAGCTTCTGTGTTCAGGGTGTTCATCAACACCATCTTCTTGCCTTTGGCCAGAGAAGAGGCGGAAGGAAGCATGACTTGGAAGTAGTATTCGTCTGTCTCGTACGCTTCGAGCAGGCTGCGCCAAAAAGCCACATCGTCGTAGCTTTCGACATAGGCAACAATTCGTCGGCGTGCTTTCTTCGAGTACAGTCGATTGGCGGCGTGGAGGTAGGAAGAGTTGAGGTTGTCGCGAAGGGAACGCATGATGAGACGCTTGGGAATGATGTTGAATAACTACTGTTGGTCGGAAACGGACATCGTGGAAATATCGCTAACTTCGGTAACCGCATCGAGCCATCCTTCCATGATAAGCGCCGGAGAGTGTGTGGAGAGAATGATTTGAACATTCGGATTCAATTCGCGAATCATGCCAATCAGTTTTTGTTGCCATTCGATGTGCAGGGAAGCCTCCGGCTCATCCATGAAGAGCACATAGGGGCGATTGTCTTGAACCAGCACCGTGAGGAGGATGACAAGCATTTGTTTTTCTCCCGACGAGAGTTTATAGGGAAACAGCAATTCCCCGTTCTGAAAGAAGGCAATGTCGTTACGCTTGCGGTCGATGGTTTTGCCCGTATATCCGAAAAGCTCGTCGATCATATCCTGAAAGCGGCGTTTGGGAGCGGAGAGTGTCGCTGCCTTTGCCCGCTCCGTTTCATCCGACCCGGAAAGCAGATCGATCATTTTATTGCCGATGTTGACCTGATAATCCAGATAGCGCCGCTGCAAAAGATAAAGCTGCCAGTCGAGTTCGGACTTCACCCTCTTGTCGGCCATCTGAGCCGTAAAGTCGCCCATGATGAGCGGACGGTCGTAACTGCGAATCACGTCATAGGCTATGGAAGAGGCGTCGGGGAGGTCGAATACGATATGTACGCCGTTACGTTCTTTGGGTACGGAATCTTGTTCGCCTGAAGCGAGTTTGGCCAAGGAGTCGATGGTACGGTTCAGGATGGTCGTTTTTCCCACGCCATTGATTCCCGACAGAATATTGACGTCCGGTCTCAATGTCCAACTGATGTTTAGTCTTCCCCACAATCCGTTTATTTCGATGCGACGGATGCATGTAGCCTTCTTTTCCATAATGTCAGCATTGGTTGTTCGTACGGCAAACTTACATAATTTCTTTTGATTCTCTGTCATTCTGATAAAATCAAAAGTTTTCCGTAAGTTTGTAAGCCCTAAAGAACAGTAGAAAAATGAGTAAAATCATACTTGTCACCGGCGGACAACGATCGGGCAAGAGCACCTTTGCCGAGCGCAAAGCACACGAATTGAGCGATTCGCCCGTTTATGTGGCTACGGCTAAAATATGGGATGAAGAGTTTCGGCAACGCGTCGAACATCATCGGCGAAGTCGGGGAAGCGAGTGGACGAACATTGAGGAAGAAAGGTTGCTAAGCCGACATCACCTCGAAGGCAGGGTGGTTGTCATTGACTGTGTAACCTTGTGGTGTACGAATTTCTTTATGGAACATCAATCGAATGTGTCGTCCTCTTTGCAAGCCATGAAGGAGGAGTTCGATCGTTTTACGAGTCAACAAAATGCCACTTTCATCTTCGTAACCAATGAAATCGGCCTGGGAGGCGTATCCGAAAACCGCCTTCAGCGACAGTTCACGGACTTGCAGGGCTGGGCAAACCAGTACATCGCCGCCCGTGCCGACGAAGTTTTTCTGATGATCAGCGGAATCCCGTTACAAATCAAATGAATATTTATGAAGACATTTCATATCGTTCGTCCCGACGAGTCCGTCAGGGAAGCACTCATAAGTAAGATAGACAACCTGACCAAACCGAAAGGTTCATTGGGGGTGCTCGAAGAACTGGCCTTGCAAATCGGCCTGATTCAGCATTCCCTCAGTCCCGCGTTGCACCATCCGCAAAACCTTATCTTCGCTGCCGACCACGGTGTAGTGGCCGAGGGGGTCAGCGCATCTCCCAAGGAAGTCACGTGGCAACAACTGAGCAATTTCATTCATGGCGGTGGCGGAATTAACTTCCTTTGTCGTCAACACGGCTTCGCATTGAAGTTGATAGACGCGGGGGTGGATTACGACCTGCCTTACGAAAAAGGCATCATCAATAAAAAAATACGAAAAGGCACGCGCAATTTTCTGTACGAAGACGCCATGACGGCCGAAGAGATGGAACTTTGCATCGAACGGGGTGCTCAATGCGTGGACGATGCGGTGGAGGAAGGTTGCAATGTAATCAGTTTCGGTGAAATGGGCATCGGCAACACTTCCGCTTCTTCGTTGTGGATGCATTGCTTCACCGGCATACCTTTGGAACGGTGTGTCGGTAGCGGAAGCGGGTTGAATGAAGAGGGGGTCGGGCGCAAATATCAGGTCTTGAAACGGTCGTTCGACAGGTATTCGGGAGCATACGACACCGAAGATGTGCTTCGTCGCTTTGGCGGTTATGAAATGGTGATGGCCGTGGGAGCGATGCTGCGGGCCGCCGAACGGCGTCTTGTCATTCTGGTGGATGGATTTATCATGACCAACTGCATGCTTGCGGCTTCACGCTTGCATCCTGAGGTGTTGTCTTATGCCATCTTCGGGCACAGGGGAGATGAATATGGTCACAGGCTGTTGATCGATTACATGAAAGTCAAACCTTTGCTGCAACTCAACCTTAGGCTGGGAGAGGGGACAGGAGCGGTATGTGCTTATCCTTTGGTCGATTCGGCGGTTCGGATGATCAATGAAATGGATACCTTCGAACACGCGGGCATCAGAAAGTACTTTTGAATACCTAATCATTACCTTGCGATGAATCATGTTCTTGCCGCTTTGATTTTCTTTACGCGACTGCCTTTTGGAAAAATAAAGCCGATTCCGGCCGAAAGTTTCAAACACGTAGTGGCTTATTGGAGCCTGACCGGTTGGCTGACCGGTGGGATGATGTTTTTGGTCTTCCTTGGAGCCAATGAGCTTTTTTCGTATCAAACGGCTGTTGTTCTTGCTCTGATTGCGCGTTTGGTGGCCACGGGAGCTCTGCACGAGGACGGATTGGCCGACTTTTTCGACGGGTTCGGCGGCGGAAGAGACCGGGAGAGCACGTTGCGGATCATGAAAGATTCGCATACGGGAAGCTACGGCATGTTGGCCTTGTTGTGTTACTATCTGTTGGCTTACAGTCTGCTGACCTCTTTACCGCCGGTCGTCACACCTTTTGTCCTGCTCAGTGCCGATGCTTGGAGCAAGTCCGTGAGTTCCCATATCATCAACCTGCTTCCCTATGCCCGCACGGAAGAGAACAGTAAAGCCGGAAATGTGTATGTCGTCATGACGCCTTACGAGAAACTCATTTCACTGGGAGCGGGTTTACTTCCTCTCGCGCTTCTCCCGCTTCATTATCGGGGAGGCTTTCTTTTGTCCGTTCTTACTTTCTTCTTTATCTACCGATTGCTCAAACAACGCTTGGGAGGATATACGGGCGACTGTTGCGGCGCACTCTTTCTGCTGTGCGAACTGAGTGCATGGATGGGAGTGGCAATAAGCAATCATTTATTCTTCTGACATGTCTGTCTACCTTGTCAGACATACGGAGGTCGATGTCCCTAAAGGCATTTGTTACGGCCGGACGGACGTTGGCCTGAAGGCCGGTTTCGAAGCAGAAGCCGAACAAGTGAGCAATCGGCTTTCGGGCATCCTGTTCGAGCGCGTCTATACAAGTCCGCTTTCCCGTTGTACACGCTTGGCGGACTATTGCGGATTTCCTCATGCCATTCGCGACGACCGGCTTATGGAACTTAGTTTCGGCGATTGGGAAATGCAATCATTCGACCGTATTACCGATCCGCGTCTTCTCGAATGGTACGAAGATTATCTTCATGTGCGCCCCACGGGAGGCGAATCTTTTCTCGATTTATTGCACCGTGTTTCCGGTTTTCTGGATCAGCTTCGGAATGAGACATCCGAAGAGTCGAACTCGCTTGTCTTTACGCATGGCGGCGTACAGCTCTGTGCGTTGATTCATGCGGAGAAGCGGCCTCCGGAAGATGCGTTTCGTCTCGTGAAACCTCCCCCTTACGGCAGCATCGTCAAGGTCTATTGATACTTCCTTTGCCTCATGTCCGGGGAAGATTGTTGTTCGTGTACTTTCCCAATCGAAGTGCAAAAAACTGCGATTGTTTTTCAAGAGAAAACCATGAAAAACGCCCTGTGTCACGCCGTTCCGTGTCAGCTGCTCGTCGTTGTTGCTCTACAAAAAAGTCCGGCAGATTTTTTGAAAGGAGAAGTCCTCCTTTTCCGGCGAACGGTCGATGATGCATTTTATCGCCCGCTCTGCAACCGACAGCCTCCCCATGTGCATACGCCCTCACGTATCGGTGTTTTGTAAAATTCTTTCAAGCCTCCCGGCGAGGTCGATTTCGGAATCGACCGGGATTTCGCCCCTCTCCAAAGCCCCATGGGAAGGGCTTTTCCGAAATGCGTGCATTTGACTTCTGAAACACGTGCATTTCAGACGTCAGACACGTGCATTTCAGACGTCAAATGCGCGCAGTTGTCGCGTGAATTGCACGCGATTCGGAAAGCGAGTGAAATCATGTAAAAAAAAGAGATTATCGGGGAGCGGGATGGGGCAAGTGGAAAAACGCCCGGGCAAGGGCTTGTTTTTCCCAAAGAGATTGGGTGTGCTCTCATTGCCGGTGGTATCGGTGAACGGAGAGAACCGAAGGATTCACGCTTTTAGCGGACAACAACAATGACAAGAGCAAGATAAAACTCGAATTCCAAACACCCAAAGACGAGCTTTACAGAAGAATCAACGAATTTTGCACTTGCCGGTTGACTCTGCGTTCGTTGGTTACAGTCGATTGCCGCCATGCTTTTTCGGGGAAAACTTTCCGTATCAACCGAAAAACTTCTTAAATTTGCGCGTCTTTTTCGTGAAACAAATAATGCAATAAAAGTATGAATATCTCGTATAACTGGTTGAAAGAATACGTCGATTTCGACCTGACGCCCGATGAAACGGCTGCTGCTTTGACTTCCATAGGCCTTGAAACAGGCGGAGTGGAAGAGGTGCAAAGCATCAAAGGAGGACTTGAAGGATTGGTCATAGGCGAAGTGCTTACCTGCGTAGACCATCCCGACTCCGACCATCTGCACATCACCACGGTCAATCTGGGAGATGAAAATCCGATACAAATCGTTTGCGGTGCTCCCAATGTAGCCGCCGGGCAGAAAGTGGTTGTCGCTACGTTGGGAACCAAACTGTATAGCGGAGAAGAATGTTTCACCATCAAAAAGTCGAAGATACGCGGAGCAGAGTCTTTCGGAATGATTTGCGCGGAAGATGAAATAGGCATCGGAACGAGTCACGATGGCATTATCGTTTTACCGGCCGATGCCGTTCCCGGCACTTTGGCCAAAGACTACTATCAAATCAAGAGCGACTACGTGTTGGAAGTCGACATCACCCCCAATCGGGCCGATGCCTGTTCGCACTACGGGGTAGCTCGTGATTTGTACGCATATCTCATCCGGAACGGAAAGCAGGCTGTGTTGCGCCGTCCCTCCGTAGATGCTTTTGGCGTGGAGAATCACGATCTGGATATATCGGTAAAGGTTGAAAACACCGAAGCCTGTCCTCATTATGCCGGCGTTACGGTGAAGGGCGTCACGGTAAAAGAAAGCCCCGATTGGTTGCAAAACAAGTTGCGCTTGATCGGTGTCCGCCCCATCAACAATGTGGTTGACGTCTCAAACTATATCGTTCATGCTTTCGGACAACCTCTTCACTGCTTCGATGCCAATAAAATAAAAGGTCGTGAAGTTATCGTCAAAACCCTGTCCGAAGGAACTTCATTCGTTACTCTCGACGGCGTGGAAAGAAAATTGCACGAACAAGACCTCATGATATGTAATGCGGAAGAACCGATGTGTATTGCCGGAGTATTCGGCGGATTGGATTCGGGATCGACCGAAACGACAACGGATGTCTTTATCGAGAGTGCTTATTTTCATCCCACGTGGGTGCGTAAGACGGCGCGTCGGCATGGGCTGAACACCGATGCTTCCTTCCGTTTCGAGCGGGGCATCGATCCCAACGGAGTCATCTATTGCCTGAAATTGGCTGCGTTGATGATCAAAGAGATTGCCGGAGGGCATATCGCTTCGGATATTAAGGATGTTTGTGCTTCGCCGGCAAAAGATTTCATCGTAGACCTTGCCTATCGGAAAGTCCATGCCCTAATCGGCAAAACGATTTCTCCCGAAATCATCAAAAGTATAGTCACCACATTGGAGATGAAGATTCTGGAAGAAACTCCGGAAGGACTGAAACTCTCTGTGCCTCCTTATCGTGTGGACGTTCAGCGCGATTGTGATGTCATCGAAGACATTCTTCGCATCTACGGATATAATAATGTCGAAATTCCTTTGACCTTGAAGTCCGGCCTGACAACCAAAGGAGAGAATGACCGCTCCAATAAACTGCAGAATCTTATCGCTGAACAGCTCGTCGGCTGCGGATTCAATGAAATATTGAATAACTCTTTGACGCGTGCGGCCTATTACGAGAATATGGAATCCTATCCTTCTTCGGCTTTGGTGACGTTGATGAATCCATTGAGCACCGATTTGAACTGCATGCGGCAGACGCTTCTTTTCGGTGGTTTGGAGAGTATTGCTCATAACGTGAATCGCAAGAATGCCGATTTGAGATTCTTCGAATTCGGCAACTGTTATCGCTTTGATGCCGATAAAAAGAATCCTGACAAAATACTGGCGGGATATTCGGAAAGTTGGCATTTGGGTTTGTGGGTTACGGGGAAAAAAGTAGCCAATTCATGGGCTCATCCCGAAGAACCGAGTTCGGTTTACGAATTGAAAGCCTACGTTGAAAACATCTTGCTACGCTTAGGAGTTAATCCACACGATTGCGTGACGGGACATCTGGAAGGAGACCTGTTCGATTCCGCCCTTTCGGTACACACTCGCGGCGGTAAATTATTGGCGTCGTATGGCGTAGTCGGCAGAAAACAGCTAAAAGCCTTCGACATCGACAATGAGGTTTACTATGCCGAGTTGAATTGGGATGAATTATTGCGTGCAAGCCGTTCGGTACAGGTCAGCTACCGGGAAATCCCCAAGTTCCCGATCGTGAAACGCGATTTGGCCCTTCTGATTGACAAAAAAGTGCAGTTTGCAGAAATAGAAAAAATAGCGTACGAAACGGAGAAGAAACTTTTGAAAGATGTCGAACTCTTCGATGTGTACGAAGGAAAGAACCTCGAATCCGGAAAGAAATCCTATGCCGTTAGCTTCTTGTTGCAAGATGAAACGCAAACATTGACGGACAAGGTTATCGAAAAAATCATGGCCAAACTGGTGAGAAATCTGGAAGAGAAATTGGATGCCAAACTGAGATAAAGACAGAAACTATACATATACTATTAAAATCATAAACCAATGGGAAGAGCGTTTGAATATAGAAAAGCCGCCAAGATGAAAAGATGGGGTCACATGGCCCGTACATTTACCAAAATCGGAAAACAGATAGCCATTGCGGTGAAAGCCGGTGGCCCGGAACCGGAAAATAACCCGACGTTGCGTGCGATCATTGCCAATGCCAAGCGTGAAAACATGCCGAAGGACAATATCGACCGGGCCATCAAGAATGCGATGGGTAAAGATCAAAGCGAATACAAAAGCATGACTTACGAAGGATACGGTCCTCACGGAATAGCTGTTTTCGTGGATACGCTGACCGATAATGCCACACGTACCGTAGCCGATGTGCGTTCTGTGTTCAATAAGTTCGGCGGAAACCTCGGAACAATGGGCTCGCTGGCTTTCTTGTTTGATCATAAATGTATGTTCACGTTCAAAAAGAGAGACGGATTGGACATGGAAGAATTGATTCTGGATTTGATCGACTACGATGTGGAAGACGAATACGAAGAAGATGAAGAAGAAGGAACCATCACCATTTACGGCGATCCGAAAAGTTATGCGCAAATCCAAAAGCATCTTGAAGAATGCGGTTTTGAGGATGTGGGTGGTGACTTCACTTATATTCCCAACGATCTGAAGGATGTGACGGCCGAACAACGCGAAACGATCGACAAGATGGTGGAGCGTCTTGAGGAGTTCGACGACGTGCAAACCGTGTACACCAACATGAAACCTGAAGAGGAATAAGCCGCTATCGCAACATAAGCAGGCCGGTGCAATTACAAAGTTGTACCGGTCTGTTTTTGTTTATTGCTGTCCCATCTTTTTGGGAAAAACAAGTCCTTGTTGGAGAGATTTTATAAAATATCGATGCGTCAGATGTGCATGGGGTGTTGAGAGGTCGATAAAATGCATCATCGGCAGTTTACCGGAAAAAGGAGGGCTTCTTCTTTGGGCAACAATCGTTTTTTATAAACTATTTGCGAAGCACGATGATGCGCTGGTTGCTACTTCCTCGAAATTCCAGATGGGGAGAGAAAAGTGCTTGCTCAAATCGGCCGTCCACAAGTACGTCTACATAGTTCAATATCGGCGAAAGACGATCGGAAGAGAGAATCTCCTCATAAGTATATCCCGTATAACACCAGATATTCATTCTTGTGGATTCCTTGACACGACGGATCAACGAGAGGAATTCTTCCGGAAAATAGAGGGGATCTCCGCCGGAAAAAGTAACTCCGTCCAGAAGGGGATTGGACAGTATCTCGCCGATGATCCGGTCGATGCGTTCTTCCGTCAGCGGTTCTCCGGCCTTCGGATTCCAGCTTTCGGGGTTATGGCAACCCGGACAATGGTGAGCACATCCGGCCAAATAGATGGAATAACGAATGCCCTCACCGTCGACAATCGTTTCGGGGTAAGTTCCTAAAAGATTCACTTCGTGCTATGTCTACCGATTTATTTATGCTTCACGCGGTCGCGCTCTTCGGATCGTTTGGCCGAGTTCCATGAGTTGAGATCGCCCGTAAGGTAGCCGGTTATGCGGCGCATGCGAAGGATGTTTTCACTCTGACAAACCGGACATTTGTCGTAAATCACCCCTTTATAACCGCAACCGTGACAAGTGTCCACGGGATGATTGATGGAACCGTAGCCTATTCCTGCTGCGGACATCGTTTTAACAATTTTCGCAATTGCGCGTACGTTTTTCTGCGCTTCTCCGTCCAGCTCCACATAGGTAATGTGTCCGCCTCGTGTAATGGCGTGGAAGGGGGCTTCACATTTTATCTTTTCCGCAATGGAAATGGGCTCTTTCACGTCGACGTGGAAGGAATTGACGTAGTAGTCGCGATCGTTCACTCCCGGAACGACACCGAATTTCCGCCTGTCCATTTTGGTGAATCGTCCCGAAAGTCCTTCAGCCGGAGTTGCGAGTACGGAGTAATTCAGGTTGTGTTTGACTTTATATTCTTCGGCAACTTTATTCATTTCCTGTACGGCCGCGTAGAGCATATCCCACGCTTTCCGGCTTTTACCGTGTCCTTCGCCGTACAGTGCCATCATGGCGTTATGCCCTCCGATGAAACCGATTCCCAGGGTTCCGCTTCGTAACACATCGCCCACTTGTTCGTTGGGAGGCAGTTCGCCGCCGCCTTTCCACACATTGTTGTTCATCATGAAGGGGAATTGACGGGCCAATGCCGTACGCTGATATTGATAGCGCGAGTATAATTGCTCGGCTATCAAAACGGACATGTTGCGCACCGATTCGAGGAAAAGTTCTCCGGCCTTGATTTCCACGGCCTCTTTATGGCGGGTGTCTTCCACAAGGCTTTCGGCTTTTATGCGGGCCTCGATGGCCAAACGCGGCATGTTGAGGGTGGTGAACGAGAGATTGCCTCGTCCTAAAGAAGACTTTTCTCCGGCCACATTCTCGAATACCCGCGTCCGGCAACCCATGGTTGCCAATTCATACATGTAGCGTTTCGGATCGTCGGATTTCCATTTTTCGTGTTGATTGAAGGGGGCGTCGAGAAACATGAAGTTCGGGAAGAGTGCTTTGGCCGTGGTTTGGCAGGCTTTCAGGAAGAGGTCGAAGTTGGGTGCTTCGTAAACCATCGTCAGGGCTTCTTCGAGATTTTCGGCTTTCATGGCCTTGTCGAAATCGAGTTCGGAGAAGGAAACCCCGTCTTTCACCTTGAATATCTGAATCGGGAACACCGGCACTTCCCCGCGTGTTCCCAAGCCTTCTATCGTGGCTTTGAGCAGTTCGTCGATGACCATTCGTCCCTCGGCCGAAGTGTCCGTACCGTAGTTGATGGAACTGAACACAACCTGATTTCCTCCGCGGGAGTGCATCGTGTTCAGGTTGTGTATGAAACCTTCCATGGCTTGATGCGTGTCTTTCCGCGTTTGCTGATAAGCTCTTTCGATGATCCGGTCCAATTGTTCGCCGTTGATGTCGATTTGTTGCGTGAGCAGTGCGGAGCGCAGAGATTCTCGTTCGGCTTCGGTGCTTCGGATGGAAGAAAGGGTGGTTTCGATCAGTCTCAACACTTGTTTTTCGTCGACTTTCCGGTCGTCGTTCATCATTGCATAGAATCCGATGAACGAGGCAAGATGTTTACGGAATGATTTGCCCACTCCTTTGGCCATGAAGAAATCGAATGCCGGAATGGCTTGTCCGCCGTGTTGCTCGTTCTGATTGGTCTGAAAAACAATGGTGGCCAGCGTGGCATAACTTTGTATGCTCTGCGGCGTGCGGATACTGCCGTTTTTGGTGCGGAATCCCCGTTCGAAGAGGTCGTCCAGATCGTACTGTATGCAGGTGGTCGTCTTCGTGGGATAATAGTCGAGGTCGTGTATATGGATGTCGCCCAACTGATGCGCTTCCGCGAAGCGTTTGGGCAAAAGATATTTATAGGTATAGTCTTTGGTCACTTCGGAAGCGAAAGTCATCATCTGTCCGGCGGGCGTGTGGCTGCTCATGTTGGCATTGCTCAGGTTCACGTCGTTTTTGTCTATGGAGACGATGCCGTCCATGACGTGCTTCATTTGCGTCTTTTTGTCGCGTTCGGCGTTGCGCCATTCGCGATAGATGATGTACTTCTTGGCCACTTCGGGACGTACTTTCATCAGTTCCTTTTCGACGAGATCTTGAATTTCCTCCACCGTGATGGTCGGCGAGTCGAACTGCGCGATGACATTCATCGCAATTTCGGCAATCAATGCCTGTTCATTCTGAATGCCCGTTGCGTTGAACGCTTTACCGATGGCATTTTTAATTTTACTGATGGAAAGGTCTTCTCTCTTTCCGTCTCTTTTAATGATGCAAATTTCCGCGTAGTTCATACTTTAACTCCCGAAAGTTTTTACGATTTATCATTGGGGTTGCTTTATCTCTCCGGTCGGTCTTCTGACTTATTCCTCCTTTTCGCGTCTTCCCACATCGCGGATGCAGTGACATTTTGCGCAGGTTTACAGGAAATTACAGCAGCGGGTACTGTCGCCGATTTGCACGGTGTTCCCATTCGATTGCCACGATCGCTCACCGGATTCGAGACAAAGATAGTGCAACTTATTGTAGTGAAAAATATTTTTTGTTTAAACTTTCGGAAAACTTTTCGATTCTTTCATCTTAAAAAGTTTCCCAAAATGGAAAAGTATGATGTTCTATTTTTTCGATCGAATTTCTTTTTGGGGAGAAATGTTTGCGCCCGACTTCGGAAACCTTTTTTCGATCTTCCCACCTTCGGCAGATAACCATGCGATGTTCAGATCTGAAGTGTGCGGTGTTCACATTCATGCATTTTACGGTTTCAGAACGGGGGCGTTTTACGCATCCGGTGCGTGAGTGAGAGAAAAATATCCTTCTCTCCGCATAACCCGCTTCATCTTGTGGGAGAATTGGAAATAAAGCCTTACATTTGCAGACTTAAATGAAGTGGTCATCAATATGTCATGCATACTTAATATAGAAACCTCGACCTCGGCTTGTTCGGTGGCGGCCACGCAAGACGGTCAGGTATTGTTTGTGAAAGAAGATTTGGAAGGGCCTTCACACGCTGTGTCATTGGGCGTGTTTGTGGACGAAGCGCTTTCGTTTCTCGACAGTCATGCCATTCCGCTCGATGCGGTGGCCGTGAGTTGCGGCCCCGGTTCGTACACCGGGCTTCGCATCGGCGTGTCTATGGCAAAAGGAATCTGTTACGGACGGGAGATACCGCTTATCGGTGTGCCTACGCTGAAAGTGCTTTGCGTGCCCATACTGCTCCACCGTGATTTACCCGAAGAAGCATTGCTGTGTCCGATGATCGACGCCAGAAGAATGGAGGTTTACGCGGCTGTGTACGACAGAGCTCTGCAAACCAAACGCGAGGTGGCTGCCGACATTGTGGACGAAAACTCATATCTGGAGTTTTTGGAAAAGGGTCCGGTTTATTTCTTCGGTAACGGATCGGCCAAATGCAGGGAAAAGATTGTTCATCCCAATGCCTGCTTTATCGACAACATCCATCCGCTGGCCAAGATGATGATGCCGCTGGCGGAAAAGGCCGTAGCGGAAGAACGCTTTGAAGACGTGGCTTACTTCGAGCCTTTCTACCTGAAAGAGTTTGTCGCCACTCGGCCGAAGCAAGATCCGCTGCGAAAAGAATCATAAGTCTACACCATATTATATATATGAAATACAATACTCAACAAAAACATTTGCCGCTTCCCGAATACGGTCGCAGCGTGCAAAACATGGTCGACCATGCCCTGACCATCACCGATCGAGCCGAACGCCAACGATGTGCCAAAACCATTGTCGGCATCATGGGAGGCATGTTTCCGCACCTGCGCGATGTGGCTGACTTCCGTCATAAACTGTGGGATCATTTGGCCATCATGTCGAACTTCGAACTGGACATCGACTATCCTTTTGAAATCATCCGCAAGGATAAACTGGCCACTCCGCCCTCACCGGTTCTCTATCACACGAGCCGCATACGTTACCGTCACTACGGCCGTTTTCTCGAAGTGCTCATCAAGCGTGCGGCGGAACTGCCCGAAGGAGATTTGAAAAACAATCTCATTGCTCTCTCGTGCAATCAGATGAAAAAGGCGTACATCAGTTGGAACAAAGACACCGTGGACGACAAAATCATTGCCGACGACTTGCGAGAACTCTCGAACGGAAAACTGGAACTGACCGATGACATCCTCCGGTTGATGAACGAGCGTCTGGCACGGGTAACCCGTCCGAAGCCGAGCAATAATCGCAATAACAACCAGCGCAGAAACAATCATCGTCCTCAAAACGGCCGATAGCAAACCATATTCCCCGCATGGCATCATTCGTAATCGAAGGAGGACGCCGTCTTCATGGCGATATTTATCCGCAAGGCGCGAAAAACGAAGTGCTGCAAATCGTTTGCGCCACTTTGTTGACGGGAGATGAAGTGACCGTCCGCAATATTCCCGACATTCTGGATGTCAACAATCTGATCCGGCTGTTGGGAGAGATGGGCGTCAAAGTATCCCGGCTGAGCGACGATACCTATACGTTCAAGGCCGACTGTGTGAATTGGGACTATGTCGAGAGTGACGAATTTCTGAAGAAATGTTCGGAACTGCGTGGTTCGGTGATGCTTGTCGGGCCGCTGATTGCCCGTTTCGGGAAAGCCGTCATAGCCAAGCCCGGAGGAGATAAAATCGGGCGCCGCCGGTTGGACACTCACTTCATCGGCATCCAAAAGCTGGGAGGCGTTTTTCGCCATCACGACGATCGCGGTGCTTACGAGATAACCGCCAAGCAGTTGAAAGGCACATACATGTTGCTTGACGAAGCCTCCGTGACGGGTACAGCCAATATCATTATGGCGGCGGTCTTGGCCGAAGGGACAACCACACTCTACAATGCCGCTTGCGAACCCTATTTGCAACAACTCTGCAAGATGCTGAACCGCATGGGGGCGAAAATCAGCGGCATAGCTTCCAACCTGCTGACCATCGAAGGAGTGAAAGAACTTCATGGAACCGAACACACGGTACTTCCCGACATGATCGAAGTCGGCAGCTTCATCGGCATGGCGGCGATGACTCGCAGCGAGATTACCATCAAGAATGTTTCTTACGGGAATCTGGGTATCATACCCGAAAGTTTTCGCCGTTTGGGCATTCATTTGGAACAGCGGGGAGACGACATCATGGTGCCTTCGCAGGAATCCTATCAGATCGAATCGTTTATCGACGGCTCCATCATGACCATTGCCGATGCTCCCTGGCCGGGACTTACGCCCGACCTGTTGAGTGTAATGCTTGTGGTGGCCACTCAGGCCAAGGGAAGCGTACTGATTCATCAGAAAATGTTTGAAAGCAGGCTGTTCTTCGTCGACAAACTGATCGACATGGGAGCGCAGATCATTTTATGCGACCCCCACCGGGCGGTCGTTATCGGCCACAACCATGACTTAGCTTTGCGTGGCGCACGCCTTACGTCTCCCGACATACGCGCCGGTATCGCCCTGCTGATCGCCGCCATGAGTGCGGAAGGCAACAGTACGATCAGCAATATCGAACAGATAGACCGAGGTTATCAAAACATAGAAAAACGACTTAATGCCATTGGCGCCGGAATAACCCGA
>JBHAEN010000089.1:0-5549 GCA_041855645.1 Bacteroides sp.
CGACTCTGTCAAATTCGTTTTTCTACAAAAAAGGCGTCGTTTTTGCAAAAACGTCCTCCTCGTTTTTTCTAAAATGAAAAATGCGCCGTTTTATCGAAAATATCCGTTTTTTCAACAAAAAAGGCTGCAAAATCCCGCAGGATTCGCAGCCTCTCACGCTGTATGGAGGTCTCTCATGCGGGTTTTCAGCCCGAATGAAAGTCGTATTTGTCCGTATTGATTACTGTTTTCTTTTTCATGGTCGATGAGGGTTGTGCAGATTTTCAAGACAAAGATAAGAAAACGGTTGAATTTTGAGCGGATTTCGGGCTTCGGCTTTCTGAATCGGCCCGTAAATCCGCACTTCGGCCGTAAACGCTATAAAAATAGACACTTATGGTTGAACTGCCGGAAAAAAGACGTAGCTTTGCCACCAATGAATCACTTAACAGACAAGCCAATGAAAAAAGGTTTAAAAATCGGCGGTATCGCTCTTGCCGTCATTCTGCTCCTGATGCTCATCATTCCTTTCGCCTTTCAGGGAAAAATAGCAGGTATCGTAAAATCGGAAGGCAACAAGATGCTGAACGGACAGTTCGATTTCGAGAAGCTCGACATCAGCCTGTTTCGCAATTTTCCGAAAGCATCCGTCACCCTGAAAAACTTCTGGCTGAAAGGAGCCGGAGAGTTCGAAGCGGACACGCTCGTCAAGGCCGGCGAGATAACTGCCGCTCTCGACCTGTTTTCGCTCTTCGGCAACAGCGGATATGACATTTCCAAAATCATTCTCGAAGACGTCAGCCTGCATGCCATCGTGCTTTCCGACGGACGCGCCAACTGGGATGTGATGAAAACCGACAGTGCCGCGACGAGCGAAACGGCAACGCCCGAAGAATCGTCTCCTTTCAAAGTGAAATTGAAGAACTTCACCGCCAAAAACGTGAATTTGATTTACGACGACAGGCAGGGCAGCATGTATGCCGACATCCGCAGCCTCGACGCCACTTGCTCGGGCGACTTCGGCAGCGATCGAACCGCGCTGAAGCTCGAACTCGAAACCCCGTCGCTGACGTATAAGCAGGGCGGACTTCCGTTCCTCTCCAAGGTAAAGTTCGGAGCCGACATCGACCTTGACGCCGATTTGGCCAACAATAAGTACACGTTCAAGGAAAACACTTTCCGCCTCAATGCCATCGAGGCAGGTCTGGACGGATGGCTCGCCCTGAACGAGCCCGCCATGGAAATGGACCTGAAACTGAACACGAAGGACGTAGGTTTCAAGGAAATACTCTCGCTCATCCCCGTTATCTACGCAAAAGAGTTCGAAGGCCTGAAAACCGACGGAACGGCCACGCTGGCCGGGACGGTGAAAGGCACGTTGCAGGGAGATACCATCCCGGCGTTCCATTTCGACATGCAGGTGAAAAATGCCATGTTCCGCTATCCCTCATTGCCCGCGGGCGTGGATCAGATCAACATCAGCGCCACGGCGGAAAATCCCGGGGGAAGCGCCGATCAAACCGTCATCAGCATCCGTCCGTTCAGTTTTCGGATGGCCGGCAATCCGTTCAGCCTGACGGCCGACATCCGCACGCCCGTGAGCGATCCGGACTTCAACATGTCTGCCAAAGGCGTGCTCGATCTCGGTATGGTGAAGCAGGTCTATCCGCTCGACAGCATGGAGCTGAACGGAGTGGTCAATGCCGATGCGCAAGTGGCCGGACGCATGTCGTACATCGAGAAAGAACAATACGACCGCATCTCGGCTTCGGGAACCGTAGGGTTGACCAACATGAAATTGAAAATGAAAGACATGCCCGACGTGGAAATCAAAAAGTCGCTTCTCACGTTCACTCCCAAATACCTGCAACTCAGCGAAACGACGGTGAACCTCGGTCAAAACGACATCACGGCCGACAGCCGTTTCGAGAACTACATCGGCTACGCACTGAAAGGAACCACGCTGAAGGGAACGCTTAACATACGTTCCAATCGTTTCAACCTGAACGACTTCATGTCTTCCTCTTTCTCGTCCTCGTCTGCTGCCTCCGCCGCCGACACCACAGTCACCGCTACGGGAGCCATTGAAGTGCCCAAGAACATCGACTTCCGCATGGACGCCAACATGAAGCAGGTGTTGTTCGACAAAATGACACTCGAAGACCTGAATGGCAAACTTGCCGTAAAAGACGGCGTGGTGGACATGTCGAACCTGTCCATGAACACCATGGGCGGAAGCGTGGTGATGAACGGTTCGTATTCGGCGGCCGACGTCAAACAGCCTAAACTCAACGGAAGTTTCCGGATGAACAACCTGTCGTTCGCCCAAACCTACAAAGCACTCGACATGGTGCAAAAACTCGCTCCCGTCTTCGAGAACCTGAAAGGTACGTTCTCCGGCAACATGAACATCAACACCGTGCTGGATGCCGCCATGAGTCCTGTGCTGACCACGACGCAGGGAAGCGGAAGTCTTTCGACAAAAGACTTGAATCTGAGCGGAATAAAAGCGATCGACCTCATAGCCGAAGCCGTCAAACGTCCCGGAATGAAGGAACTGAAAGCCAAAGACATGACGGTGGACTTCACCATCAAGGACGGACGGGTGTCGACCAAACCCTTCGACATTAAACTGGGCACATACAACCTGAATCTTTCGGGAAGTACCGGACTGGATCAGACCATCGACTACACGGGTAAAGTGAAACTTCCCGAATCCACCGGTCAAATTGCCGCCCTGACAACGGTCGATTTGAAAATAGGCGGTTCGTTCACGTCTCCGAAAGTCAGTGTCGACACCAAGAGCATGGCCACTCAGGCTGCCACCAACGTTGCGATGAAAGCAGCGGGTGAAATCGGCAAGAAAATCGGTTTGGACTCTGCCGTGACCTCCAACGTCGACAGCCTGAAACAAAAAGTAACCGAAAAGGCCACCGAGAAAGTATTTGATTTTCTCAAGAAAAAGATAAAATAACCATCATGCGGTCGGGAGATTGAGGTCGGAGTGCCCCAATCTTCCGGCCTGCCGATGCTCATCATTAACCCTTTATCGCCACATTCCCTCCTTTGCTGCTTAAACTTTACCATAAAAACAATCATCCGGACGACTTGCAACGAGTGGTCGATATCCTCAACGACGGCGGAATCATTATTTATCCCACCGACACGATGTATGCCATCGGCTGCCACGGGCTGAAGGAGCGCGCCATCGAACGGATTTGCCGCCTGAAAGAGTTGGACGCCCGGAAAAACAATCTCTCCATAATCTGTTACGACCTGAGCACCATCAGCGAATACGCCAAGGTCGACAACCGTACGTTCAAGCTGATGAAACGCAACCTGCCCGGTCCCTTCACTTTCATCCTCAACGGAACGAACCGGCTTCCCAAAATCTTCAGGAATCGGAAAGAAGTCGGCATCCGAATGCCCGGGAATGAAATCGTGAAAGAGATTACCCGCCTGCTCGACGCTCCGCTCATGACCGCCACCCTTCCCGTTGCCGACGACGAAGAACCGGAATACCAGACCAATCCCGAACTGATCGACGAAAAGTTCGGCCATTTCGTCGACCTCGTTATCGACGGTGGAATCGGCGAGTTGGAGCCATCAACGATTGTCGATTGCACGGGCGACGAATTTCAAATCCTCCGACAGGGAAAAGGATGGCTGCAAGAAAGCTGACCCCTGCGTTTTCTTGCCCGAAAGGCGCCTCATGGGCTTCATCATTGTCACTTATTTGTAATACAGATGTGAATAAAGTGTAATCCGCCCGTAATATCCGTGTAATCCCAACGCCGCACCTTTGCGGCAGATTAAAGAAATACGGATATTGCATGAAACATCTTTTTGGACTACTTTTTCTTCTCTCTTGTGTGACGGGTCGGGCAGCGACCGGAATTCTGAAAGGCAGTGTCGTGGACAAACAAACCGGCGAACCGCTGACCGGAGCCACCGTTCAGATCGTAGGCAGCCATTTCGGCACGGCAGCCGATTTGGACGGCAACTATCTGCTGTCGGTAAAAGAAGGGACCTATACTGTTGCCGTCAAATACGTAGGTTATAAATCCATCGAACTTTCGGGAATCGACATACGGAAAGAAACCACGCTCGATTTCCTCATGGAAACGGACGCCCATACTTTGAGCGACGTCACCGTAACGGCCAAAGTGAAGAAAAACACCGATGCGGCTCTGCTGACCATTCAGCGGAACAGCCTGGTCGTTCAATCGGGCGTGTCGGCACAGCAAATCAGTCGGACGCCGGACAAGGATGCTTCGGAGGTGATACGCCGCGTGCCCGGCATATCGCTTATCGACGGCAAGTTCGTCATGGTAAGAGGCCTCTCGCAACGCTATAATAATGCATGGATCAACGGGGGAGCCATTCCCAGTTCGGAAGCGGACACGCGCGCCTTCTCGTTCGACCTGATACCGGCCTCCCAATTAGACAATATGATTGTCGTGAAAAGTCCGGCACCCGAATATCCCGCCGATTTCACGGGGGGCTTCGTCCTCATCCAAACCAAAGACATCCCGACAGAAAATTCGCTTTCCGTCGGTGTCAATGCGGGATTCAATCCTCAAACTCACCTTCGCGACTTCAGTTATGCCCAAGGTGGAAGCACCGATTTTCTGGGTTTCGACAACGGATTTCGCAGCCTGAAAAACGGCATTCACACCACTCTGACTCCTGTGCAGGGCATACCCGATGCGCCCGATTTGCGCAGTGTCGATTTGCTCGCCAACGGATTCAACAATGACTGGCGCATCCGACAGCGGAAACCATGGGCCGACATGGGGCTGAACTTTCACCTCGGCAGACACCACACCACCGATTCGGGCAGCCAATGGGGACTGTTGGCCACGGCCAATTACAGCAACAGTCACAAGAGCTTTGAAGACATGGAAAATTCGCTTTTCGGAGCTTATGACACGGCCAATGACCGAAGCAACTACCTGCGCAAAGCCGTGGACAACCAGTATAACCGGGACGTTCGCGTGGGAGCCATGCTGAATCTTACTTACGTGCCCGATGCCGTCAGTCGTTACGAATGGAAGAACATCTTCAATTTGCTGGGCAAAGACAGGTACACGCACCGCACCGGATTCGACGCGCAAGAAAACCGAATGGAAAGCGCCGAATACTATTACAGTAGCCGGGCGACTTACAACGGACAGTTGTCCGGCAAGCACACCTTCGACCACAGCAAACTGGACTGGAGCGCAGGCTACGCTTACTCCGGCAGACAAATGCCCGACCGACGCCGGTATGCGCGCAGCGACGAAGGGCAGACTCCCGGAACGTTGGCCCTGATCCGTGCCAACGACATTCGGAGGGAATATACGGACCTGAAAGAACATATCTGGTCGGGAAGTGCGGGCTACGAACGCTCGTTGCCCGAATGGAAAGGCATTGTTCCCGTGTTCAGAACGGGCGTGTACGGCGAATATCGCAGCCGCACCTATTCCACACGCGAGTTTCTCTATAACTGGAATGCGCAAAACAACCTGCCTGCCGATTTTGAGCTGAGCGATATCCCCACGGAATTGCTGACGGACGCCAACTACGGC